>JAYSVT010000190.1:0-1768 GCA_043718455.1 Hyphomicrobium sp. | reverse complement strand
TCTTGGCCGATGATCGATTGGAAGTCGCGGACCATGGCAGGGTAGGGGTGGGGACCGGCGGCCGTGCCGATCAAATAATAGGTGTCGCGCACGTTGGTTACCCAATCGCGCAGCGCTTCGTTCATGGCGTCCTTCAGCGTGCCGGCGCCCGAGGTGACGGGATTGAGCTTGGCTCCGAGCAGGATCATGCGCGCGACGTTCGGCGCTTGGCGCTCGATGTCGGTCGCGCCCATGTAAATCTCGCACCCCATACCGTACTTGGCGCATACGGTTGCAACCGCGACGCCATGCTGGCCGGCGCCCGTCTCGGCGATAATGCGCGACTTCCCCATGCGGCGGGCGAGGAGAATTTGGCCCAAGCAATTGTTGATCTTGTGCGAGCCGGTGTGATTGAGTTCATCGCGCTTGAAATAGATCTTGGCGCCGCCAAGTTCCTTCGTCATGCGATCGGCGTAGTAGAGCGGGCTCGGCCGCCCGGCATAGTGCAGATTGAGATAATCGATCTCGGCCTGGAACGTTGGGTCCTTCTTGGCGACTTCGTAGGCGCGCTCAAGCTCCAGGATTAGCGGCATCAGCGTTTCAGCAACAAAGCGCCCGCCAAACAGACCAAAGAAGCCTTTATCGTCCGGGCCGCTCTTATAGCTGTTGAGTTTCGTTTCAGCCGATTTTTGCTCGTTCGTCGCCATCTTGGATCCTCGGGGTCAGTTCACTCTCTCCATTGAGTGCAGGAATGGGGAGAGGGAAAAATCTAACTCTGCTTAGCTTTCTTTGCTGCCTGAAGGAAGCGGCGGATCAGCCCGGCATCCTTAACGCCCGGCGCGCTTTCGACGCCTGACGAAACATCGACCGCACCGGCTCCCGTCATGGCAATCGCCGCACCGACGTTTTCAGGCGTCAGCCCGCCAGACAGCATGAACTTCATTTGGTCTTTCACGCCCGCAAGCGCGCGCCAATCGAACGAAAGTCCATTTCCGCCGGGAAGTACGGCACCCTTAGGCGACTTCGCGTCAAACAAAATGAGATCGGCAGATTCGTTGTAGCGCAGTGCGCGCGCGGCATCGACGGCGGTGCCGACTTTGATGGCCTTAATGACGGGCAAATGAAACCGTTTGCGGATCTCTCGCACCCGCGGGCCGCTTTCGTCGCCGTGCAGCTGGATCATGTCCGGTTGTACGGTCTCGACGATGCAGTCTAAAACCTTGTCATCGGGATCGACGAACAGCGCGACGATTTTTGCCTGGCCCCGCGCGCGATCGGCAAGCGCGAGTGCGGTCTTTATATCGACGTGACGGGGACTGCGCGGAAAAAACACGAGCCCGATGTAATCAGCGCCGCCGTCGAGTGCCGCATCAACGGCCTCTTTTGTTTTCAATCCACAAATTTTGACTTCAGTCGGCATGAGCAACAGGACTTAAAAGTGTGAACGCGATGTTAGAGCTTGCCGGCAAGGCGGCGCTTTTGCCAGCGCTTCAACGCCACAACCGTCCAGATCGCTTCAACGACACCAAACGGCCAAGCGCCTTGCAGAAATCCATAGGCCGATGCAGCCGCACAAGCAATCGCGAAGCCGAAAATGCACCAAGGGCTTTCGTCTTCAAAGACATAGAAAAGTAGCATGACCGAAAGGGCCACGAGGCCAAAGACTGTGAGTGCGTCGAATGTCATGTTGCTTGAGATGTGATTGTTAGCGGCCGGCAACAGCAAGTTGCTTGGTGTCGGGAATGCCGGTGTCTTGCAGCCGCGTCAAGCGATCGGCCTCGGCTTCAAA
>JAYSVT010000189.1:0-5093 GCA_043718455.1 Hyphomicrobium sp. | reverse complement strand
CAGCATACAAACCCAACTGCCGAAGTAAAATCTACTCGATCCGGTCCTCCAATGAGGATAACGATCCCTCACGGACCCAAGTTCAACAGCCTGCTAGCGAGCATCGCGCCACCTTGGGACCTGGAACTCAGGACATGGGTCCGGACGCTCTGATGTACAAATCATGGGCACTCAATTGGCTCGGCTATCATGATCAGGCGCGAGCATGCGCGGAGAAGGCGCTTTGCGATGCGCGCAAGGCGGGGCACAATTTTACGATAATGTATGTCCTGCACGGGTGCTTATGGAATCAGCTCATTTGGTTGATGGACCTCGAATCTGCTGAGGATCGCATTGACGAACTCGAACAGCTGGCCAACTTGCATGCCACTGCTTTCTGGAAAGCGAACACACTTGTCCAACGCGGGGCGTTGTTAACAGAAACGGGGTCTCCTGAAGACGGCCGCCGATTCATAGTACAAGGGATAGCGGCGTGGCGAGGAATGGGCGCGACGCTAGCAACGTCGCATTTCCAAACGCTGCTGGCGTTGGCTGAGGCTCGCACAGGACGATACGAGGAGGCCTGGCGCTCGATTGATGAAGCGATTTCCTTCATGGATACAAGTGGCGAGAGATATTACGGAGGATATCTATTCGATATGGCGGGGAGGATAGCCCTCATGCAGACAAATCCCGATACTGCGCTGGCCGAAGACTATTTTCTCCGGGGAATACACTTCTGCCGCGAAAGCGGACACCCGAGTTCAGAACTACGGCCATCATTGCACCTCGCTCGGCTGTGGCGCGACCAGGGAAATCACGCGAGGCCTATGACTTGCTTGCCCCTGTCTACAACTGGTTCACCGAAGGCTTCGACCGGCCGGAACTGAAAGAGGCCAAAGCCCTGCTCGACGAATTGAAGAACGAACTGCAGTGACTGCATTGTATCAAAAGTCACAGCACATGAAGGCCGCGTATGCTGTGATTTCCGGCGAACAAGGGGATTTCCATGAACCCAATCCCGCTCTCCCGCCGCCTCGCCGCTGAGTTCATCGGCACGGCCCTGATACTCACCGTTTTCGTCGGATCGGGCATCATGGGCGCCAAGCTCGCGGGCGAGCACTACGCCGTTGCGCTCCTCGCCAACAGCATCGCGACCGGTGCCGCGGTCTACGCGATCCTCTCCGCGTTTGCGCCCGTTTCGGCGCTGTTCAATCCGGCAATGACGCTTGTTGCGAGGCTTTACGGCTGGATAAGTACCAGCGACGCTATCGCCTATGTGATCGCGCAAGTCGCGGGTGCGATTGCGGGCGTGTCGCTCGTGCATCTCATGTACGGCATGCCCCTCGTGCAATCCTCCGCCGCTGTGCCGCTCATTCCCAATCTCTGGCTCGCCGAGGGTCTCGCCACGTTCACGCTTTTTTTCACGATCCTGTCGCTTCTGCGCAGCGCGCCGGACCGCGTCGCAGGCGCCGTCTCGCTCTACGTTATAGCGGCCTTCTGGTTCACGGCCTCGCTCAATCCTGCCGTGGTCATCGGGCGCATGCTCACCGCTACGTTCGACGGCATCGCGCGTGCCGACGTTCCGGCGCTCATCTTGGCGGAGTTCGCTGGCGCGCTGCTCGCGGCGGGTGTGGTGCGCTGGCTGTTCGGTAGACCAGAAGGAAACACCAAATCCGCCGGGTAGACAGGTGTCTGCCGCACTTACGCGCTTCTTTGAAAACTCTAATTCTTGTCAAAACGGTGAGTGCCAAAATCAAGGTTTTTGCTCACCACTGATGGCCGGTTCGGGTCAAAAGTGTGAGTGCGGACCACGTCCGCGACGGGACCGGTCAACGTCAACTAGCGGACGATTTGATCGGGATAGCAGTAACGCAAGCCGACCAGCGCGCTGGTGGGGCAGCGCAAGAAGGTAAGTTCGGCAATTCCGATACCAGCGGACCGCGCTTACGCATCAGTGGGCCATCAGTGAACTTTAGATCACCTGACAGAGCCTGTCTCTTGGGCTACTGGCGGGCCACCACCCCAATTTTGAGTTACTTTATTTCTCTGTAACTCATTGATTTAGCTGGCTGGGGAACTAGGATTCGAACCTAGACAGGCAGAGTCAGAGTTGGCGAGCTACGTGTTTTCATGATGTATTCTACTGTCTCATGAGAGGCGGCTTATCCATTGATTAATAAGAGGTTTGTCTGGTTTTTGGTCCAACATCGTCCCGTAAAATATCGCTCAAGCTTGACGTTTATTACACCCATATGCCACCCAGTTTTCTAGTGTGGCATGTGAGGAGAAGCCGTGATGCCGACTGAGAAATTGACAGCACGACGAGTCGAGACGGTTAGGGCACCGAACGGAGAGCGACTTGATATTCGGGACAGCGAAACCAAAGGTTTGGTTCTCCGGGTACAGCGCCGTGGCCCCAAAATTTGGCGGTTCGAATACAAGGGACGCCGCCTAGATTCGGCTGGCAATCCGGTAGCCTTGTCTGCAGAGCCCGAGAAACGGAAACGGCAGTTGGGCGATGACGGTAAGACAGTTTGGGAAAGCCGTGTCGTCAACTTGGGCGAAGCTAAGGCCGTATCACTCGACAACGCTCGGACCCGGGCTTTGGACTTGCGGCACCAACTGAGCAAGGGCGTTGATCCCGCCTTGGAGGCGAAGCGCGAAGCTGCAGCTCAATTCGAACAGAACAAAAGACGCCAAGCCTCTCTCACACTACGGCAGATGCTTGAACGGCGCTTGGGCATTGCCGGAAAACCTGCCAAATCTGGCACAGGTGGATCAGCGGCCTCTGACGCCGTTTTGGAGGTTGCTCCCGAAGACACTTCGTTGGCTCCAAACACAGTTGAGGAGTATCGATCCATGATGCGGCGTGACGTGTACAAGTCCCCGATTGCCGATGTGCCCGCCTACGAGGTGTCGGCCGATGCAGTTAGCGATATATTGGACACCATCGAAGCCCGCAACAAAGATGGCGGGGGCAAAAGGTCAGCCGACCTGTTGCGGACTGTACTGTCGAGTACCTACCGTTGGGCGATCAAAGGCCGCTTGCTAAAAACGAATCCCCTGCGCGACTTGCCAAAGCGATCGACGAAAGGAGCGCGTAAACGCGTGCCAAGCAAAAGTGAGATCGTCGCCATTTGGTCCGCGCTCGACAGCGAAAAGACCATCATGTCATTTCGGATGCGGCAGGTTGTGCGGATAGCTATCTTGACGGGGCAGCGGCGTGTCGAGGTCGCAAGCGTCCGCCGGGCGGATGTACATCTAGAGGGCAAGGTTGCAACACACGATGGTCACGAGGTCGCGGCGCCCGTCTGGATTATCCCTGGCGATACACTTGTGAAAGGCAAGGTCGTTTTCGGTGTAACAAAGAATGGCATTGAGCAGGTCGTGCCGCTGAGCACGCAAGCGGCCGAAATTTTCAAGCAGGTTCTCTACGCGCACGATGGCGACTATTTGTTTCCCACGATGCATACGGTGCGGGAAGGCAAGGCGGCAAAGCGGCCGCATGTGCACGAGGATAGCGTGACCGCGGCCATGGTCCGCCTTCGTAAAACACACGAGATCAATGACGTAACAGTGCACGATCTGCGGCGCGCGATTACCACGACGATCGGTGATGCTGGATTTCGCCCGGACATCCTCGACAGAGTGCTCAACCATAAAAGGACCGGTGTAACCGCCGAACACTACGACTTCTCCCGCATGCTGCCAGATGTGCGGGCGGCTTTGCAGACTTGGGCAGATCATGTTTTGCCGCAGTGTGGGCCGATAGCAGCTGACGAAGGGCGTCAATCGCGAGATTCTGGCGGCTAGTCCGTCATCGAGAGAATGGCCGCCATGATTGGTGCCGCTCCATGGTTTCAGTCTCGTATTTGGCCTTGAAGCCGGCGGTGATCTGGGCGCGCTGCCGTATGCTGCGCTCGACGAGTATCGCCAATGTGGTTACCACCGGTTCTCGACTTGGGCCGCCCGGGGTTCGCCGGCAGCCAGGGCGCATTCTTTGAATGGCCCTGGCCTCCGGCGAACAGCCAGTTCTTCCGTCCCAATGCAACAGGACGGATGGCATTCTCGGCGGCATTGTTGGAGATTTCCAGGCGGCCGTCGTCCGCGTAGCGCGTAAGGGCCTCCCACCGTGAGCGGGCGTAACGTATGGCGCCCGCAAGCTCGCACTTGCTGGGGATCAGTTTCAACTGCGCGTCGAGCCATGCGGCCAATGCGTCAAGCTTGGGTTTGGCTTGGAGCTGCCGGACCTCGCAGCGCCGATGCGGCGGTTTTCCCGCGATCGTTCGCTCGATCCCGAACGGCGCGCCGATTTTCTCCAGCGCTTCTTTGGCGATTGGAGACCCGTTCGCCTTATGCACGTCGTAGAATTTGCGCCGCACGTGCGCCCAGCACGCCACCTCCATGATCCGTCCACCGGCCTCGGCGGCCGGCTCCCCGGAGGGGAGTCGCCGAGGCCAAGTATAAAGCTCTTCAAAGCCCGCGTAGCCGTCGGCATGCAAGTAGCCACTGAAGGATTTGAGATGTTCGCGGCAGCGTTCGCCTTTGCGATCGGGCGTGTAGCGATAGAGCACGGCGGGAGGGGCGGAACCTGCATGCGGACGCTCGTCGCGCAGATACACCCACTGGCGCCCCGTCTTCGTTTTGCCTTTGCCGGCTAGGAGAAGACACATGCATAAAATGATGATTGTAAAAGCTGCCGTTGTAGTTGCGGGCTTCGCCATGTCTGGCGCGCCCGGTGCGTTTGTCGTACAGCTCGTGGCTACGAGTTACTCGCGATCAGCAGGTTGCTTAGCTCGACGCAAAAATTGCAAACGGCGGCTCGCCAATTCTTCGTGTGCTCCATCTAGGCAAGATCGGCATAACCTTCGACCTTACAATGCCGACGCATGCCCAATTGCGCAAATGGCAAATGCTAGCCGCAGTTCCGCGGGTCAGCCGGCGAAGAGCATCCGAGCGGGTGCGAGCTCTCAGTTTGCTGCCAAAGCACAGGGGCGAAACCGCCGCCGGGGGTGCGAAAGTTTGTCGTCTGACCTTGGTAGAGCCGGGCAGCAACGAGCCGCACAATGCCATCATATGTGTAGTTCCGAACATCGACCTTCATAGCCTGG
>JAYSVT010000188.1:0-16950 GCA_043718455.1 Hyphomicrobium sp. | reverse complement strand
CATGTTTTATTTGTTCGAGCTGATTCGAACTCTAGAGGGAGACTAAATCCTATGGCTAAAGCAGCAGCGAAGAGAAAGAAACCAGCCGCCAAGAAGGCAGCTAAGAAGACGGTCGCCCGTAAGCCGGCCGCGAAGAAGACCGCGAAGAAGAAAGCAGCTTAAATCTCAATGGTTTGTGTTCTGTGCTCTTGAGATAGGGCACTCGGGCGCGGGACACCTCTGAGAAAGCTGTTCGGCAGCGCAACGGCGCCAGCTGAATGTGAACAGACCGGTGGCTGCGGGATGCGCCACCGGCCTTTTCATTTCTGGGGAATTTTTTCCCCAATTCGACGTCAGCAAATATGCCGATGTATCAACTTTATTTGCACGGCCTGGCATCGACCGTTGCGGTCCAGCCCTTTTCTTCCTTGGTGTAGCGCGTCACGGCACCCGCCGCGCGGCCAAAGCGAGCCCAATCGGAGCCATATTCCTGGTTTGTAAAATCGGCCCAGGCCCGGATTGCAGCCGTCCGCGCCGCGTCTTTGCTGGCGGCAGTCCCGGAACCCGTGTGCGCGTGATCGGCCATACACAAACGGCCACCCACTTTTCGGAGCGTGTGTGAGGAAGCAAAGCCCGTGTCGTCGGCGACGACCACGAGGGCACCCATAGGAAAAGCAAGCGCAGCAAGTGCCATTGAGACCGTTTTCGGCATTTCCAATATCTCCCGAGCAGACCGATAATGCCGGTGAGTCTAGCGGCAGAACTGACCGTCAGCTATGGCGGCGCAGACGCAGACTTCAAAATAAACGAACACCAAAGAAAACGGGCCGGAGATAACCTCCAGCCCGCCATGTTTTGCGTCAAAGTCTGGTGCATTAAATGCGGCCCATCCGGACATCGTCTTCCGGGTTCGATCCGATCTTGTGGATAGCCAAATCCGCACCCTGACGCTCGTCATCCGGACTCATGCGGAAACCGAACGCCTTATCGACCACCCAGTAGACGATCGTGCCCGCGAGGAAGCCGAACGCCGCGCCGCCAACCGAGCCAACGAGCTGTGAGGCGAATGTCACGCCGCCGAGGCCGCCAAAGGCTTTGAGACCGAAGATACCGCAAGCAATGCCACCCCAAAGCCCGCACAGTCCGTGGAGTGCCCAAACGCCGAGCACGTCGTCGATCTGCCACTTGTTGGTTGAAACCTGGAACATGGTGACGAACAAGCCGCCGGCCACTGCGCCCGTTACGAAAGCGCCCAGCGGGTGCATGACGTCGGAACCTGCGCAAACCGCAACCAAACCCGCAAGCGCGCCGTTGTGAACGAAGCCTGGGTCGTTACGTCCGGCAAATAAAGCGGCCAGAATACCGCCGCACATGGCGAGCAGCGAGTTCATCGCGACGAGCCCCGAGACGCCTTTGAGACTTTGTGCGCTCATCACGTTGAAGCCGAACCAGCCGATGCAGAGCAACCAAGAGCCCATGGCAAGCCACGGTATAGACGACGGCGGCGGACTGATCGGGCGGCCGCGATCGTAACGGCCAATGCGTGCACCGAGCTGCCGAATAGCGGCAAGCGCTGCCCAACCGCCGAAGGCGTGGACAACGATAGACCCGGCGAAATCCTTGAAGGGTGCGCCGAGAACCGCCGTGAATAGTTCGTCCTGGAGTCCGAAGTTTTTGTTCCAGAACACGCCTTCGATCAGCGGATACGCGAGACCCACCATCAACGCTGTCGCCGCACACTGAGGTGTGAAGCGCGCACGTTCTGCGATGCCGCCGGAGACGATCGCCGGAACAGCTGCGGCGAACGTTGCGAGGAAGAAGAATTTGACGAGATCGAGCCCCTGACTGGCGCTAATTGCCTCGGCATTGCCAAAGAAATTCACGCCGTATGAAATCGTGTAGCCGACAAGGAAATACGCCATCGTCGAAATCGCGAAATCGACGATGATTTTGACGAGCGCGTTGACCTGATTTTTGTGCCGGACGGTGCCGACTTCAAGAAACGCAAACCCGCCGTGCATCGCGAATACGAGTATCGCGCCCATCAGCAGGAAAAATACGTCTGCCCCCTGTACAGTCGGCTCCATGATTGTCGTCCCCCACTCTGGCCAATTTTTACGCAACCCAATGCAAAAGATGGATTTTGCCCAATGCTCGTGCAGCGGCTGCCCTTAATGATGGCAGCGAAAAGCAACAAATTCGCCTGGGGGTCAACGGCGCCACTGGCTGGCGAAGCGAACTGCGCGCAGTTTCCCGCACCTTCGTGGCCGAGAAACACGAATTGCCTGATTGTTGAGCAACAAGCTCAATGTCCGGGCTGCTAGCGCACGCGGCGCGGGTTCATGTAGAGATCCGATTCCTGGCGCTGCAGTTCGGGCTCAATGCGGCCAGCCGCGATGTCTTGGGCAAGTGCTTTGACGTGACGGCGGACAGGCTTGTTGAACAGGATCATGCCGGCAAACATCTTCATGACCATCATGATGCGCGGATCGGCGTGATCGCTGCGCACGGTGCCGTGCCACTTGCCGCCAATGGTGACGATGGCGCCGTCAAGATGACCGACCGTTTCGCCGTGCTGATCAATCAGCGTGTAGTCGCCACCGATATTGATGATATCGCGAGCGAGGCGATAGAAGCGCGGCTGGCCATCGTCCATGATGAAAAATGAGAAGTGCTCCGGGCACAGCGGCCACTTGTTGGCCGAGCGCTCAAGATAAATGATGTAATCGTCGTCGCTGGTATTGATCGAATACGTCGTGACGGGCACGCCACGCGCGCCGATTGTCTGTTGAATCGAGCGGGCGAGCATTAGGTCCATGCTGGCGCGCCAATTGAGCCCTTCGGAAAACAGCTTGAAGACGAGGCGCTTGTCCATGCCCTTAGTGTCGTTCCAGAGTTCCTTGCGGTAACCCAGAACCCCCGTGCGCTCGCCGTTTTCGATGATCTCGGCGAAGACGTCCATGTCGGTCGTGAACTGGCGCGACTTGCCTTTGTTGCGGTCGCGCTTCCAGAACCCGAACTCGATCGAGTTGAAGGGCGTGATCCAAACGTCCACGGTGAACTCATGCCATTTGGCTTTGGCGGCTTCAGTTGCCGCGGCCTTGGCTTTCTGCAGTTTGGTGACGCCGGGCGCTGCCTTTTCGGCTTGTTCGTAGGTTTCGGCGCGGGCAACGCGGGCAGCCTCCGCAGCGGCGGCTCTGGCTTCTGCTTCGACCGGATCTTTGCGTTGGGCGGCTGTGGCCATGACAATCTCCCGCGCAAGGCGTGTTGCGCTTCAAACGAATCAATAGGGAGAGGCTAGCAGAGGGGCGCGACGCCGCGTGACGGGAGCAAATTTAGCGGTGGGAAACAGCTTGTGGATAAGAGTCCACTGAAATACACCACGGCGAACGTCAGACCTTGAGTTCTCGATTCGTTCCTGCTACTCTTTAGATCAGGAGAAAGCCATGCATGACGAACTACAACCGACTTTCGACAGAGCCAAGTTTAAGGACGTGGTGCATTTTGTTTGCGCAAACACTCAGGCCGACGAACTTGGCAACGTCAAGCTTCATAAGATCCTCTATTTCGCTGACATGTTAGCTTATCTATCTTCGGGCGATCCGCTAACTGGTGTGGAATATCAAAAACAACAGTTTGGACCCGTGGCCCGTCATCTAAGCTGGGCTCTCAATCAATTGTGCTCTGAAGGTAAAATTAGAATCGAGAAGAGAGATTATTTCGGTTTTCAGAAATCGGATTACTTCTCTTTGATTGAGCCATCTCGCGAAAAGATAGGTAATCAAGGTGTACGTTTGCTTCTCGATGTCATCGACTTCGTGTGTGCAAGATCAGCAAGAGAAATTAGTGAACTCAGTCATGATGTAGCGTGGCACGCGGCACGACTTGGAGAAACAATCCCCTACTATGCTGCAATTGGTTTGCTACCATCGAGAATGACTGAGGCAGATATGTCTGCGGCCATCGTAGAGGCGAAGAGATTACGGCCGTTGATAGATGCTGAACGACGCACACATTGAATTCGGGGAGGTGGCAATCGCCGGACTAAACCACCTTGTTCCGGATGAAAGCCGCCGCAAATCCCTAAAGGCATCAATCGTGTTCTATTTACGACGAGATGCGAGTGAGCGATCATATACTTGTCCGGCCTTCGATGATCGTGAGCTTTATTTATTTCCAATTCATACCTACCGAATTCTCTTCGAGATTTCTGGAAGTAAAGTGCTTGTATGGTCTATCGCTCTAAGGACCGAAGAATAGGAATAGCCGCATCGCGTTGACGTTTAAGTTGGCTTTGCCCTCAAGATCGTCACTGATGCCACACATTGCCGACCCGATGGAGAGACTCTTCACGCCAATCGGCGAAAGGTGTTCGACAGGGAGAGGGGATAGTCACCGTTCCCCAAAAATGGCGCTGCCGACGCGAACATGCGTTGCGCCGAACTCGATCGCAGTTTCGAAGTCGCTGCTCATGCCCATGCTGAGGCCCGCGACACCACTCTCCTTCGCGAGTTTTTGCAGAAACGCAAAGTGCACGGCCGGCTCTTCCTCGACCGGCGGGATACACATCAATCCTGAGATTTCGAGCTTCAATTCAACCCGGCACATGGCAACGAAGGCTTTCACATCGCGCGGGTTGACACCGGCCTTCTGCGGTTCTTCGCCCGTGTTCACTTGGACAAAGAGTGCGAGGCGGCGTTCCTGCTTCGCCATTTCGTCCGCTATAGCTTTGGCAATTTTGGCTCTGTCGATGGTGTGAATAGCGTCGAACAGCGCCACCGCCTCTTTCGCCTTGTTCGATTGCAGGGGGCCGATGAGATGCAATTTCACATCCGGGAACTCCGCTTTGAGCGCCGGCCATTTGCCTTGCGCTTCCTGTACGCGATTTTCACCAAAGTCGCGATGACCAGCTGCGAGCACGGGACGGATAGCGTCTGCCTCGAAGGTCTTGGAGACGGCTATAAGTGTGACACTTGCCGGGTCGCGCCCCACTGCTTTCGCAGCCGTCGCGATTTGTGCGTGAATGTCGCGAAGTCTCTGCAAAATCGAAGTGTCCATTCCCATTATTCTAGGGTCCTTCTACCTCAAACACGGGCTCACCTTGACCAGTGGCACCCTTTCAGGCTCTTTACGCGCCGAAACTCCAAAGATCAAAAGAACAAAGAGACCCTGAGCCCCAATGGCATCCGAACGCTACAACGCCCCCTCACGCGAGAAACACTGGCAGCAAGCCTGGGATAAGGCGGAGATCTTCCGCGCCGGGGCGAACGAAAAAGGCCCTAAGTGCTACGTCCTTGAGATGTTCCCGTACCCATCTGGGCGCATCCATATGGGCCACGTGCGCAACTATGCCATGGGCGACGTGTTCGCCCGCTACAAGCGCATGAAGGGCTTCAACGTGCTCCACCCCATGGGTTGGGACGCGTTTGGCATGCCAGCCGAAAACGCTGCCATGGAGCACAAGGTTCACCCCGGCAAATGGACCTATCAAAACATCGACACGATGCGCGGACAGCTGAAATCCATGGGCCTGTCGCTCGATTGGTCGCGCGAGATCGCGACCTGCTCGCCCGACTACTATCAGCATCAGCAAAAGCTGTTCCTTGATTTCCTCAAGAAGGGCATTGCTTACCGCAAATCGTCAAAAGTGAATTGGGATCCGGTCGATCATACGGTGCTCGCCAACGAGCAGGTCATCGATGGGCGCGGCTGGCGTTCGGGCGCACTTGTTGAACAGCGCGAGCTGACGCAGTGGTTTTTCAAAATCACGGATTACGCACAGGAACTGCTGGACGATCTCGAAACGCTGACGAACTGGCCGGAAAAAGTGCGCGTTATGCAGGCGAATTGGATCGGCCGCTCGGAAGGCATGTTGATCCGCTGGGCGCTCGACGGCAAAACCGCGCCCAAGGGCACAACCGAAGTTGAGGTCTACACGACCCGGCCCGATACGCTCTTTGGTGCATCCTTCGTCGCCGTCGCTGCCGATCACCCGATTGCCAAAGCGGCCGCTGAAAAGAACTCTGCGCTCGCGAAGTTCTGCGACGAATGCCGGCGCATGGGCACGTCGGTCGCCGACATTGAAGCGGCCGAAAAGCTTGGATTCGACACAGGACTGCGCGCAGTTCATCCCTTCGACAAAGATTGGCAAGTGCCCATCTACGTCGCCAATTTCGTGCTGATGGACTACGGCACGGGTGCTATTTTCGGCTGCCCGTCGGGCGACCAGCGCGATATGGATTTTGCACGCCGTTACGATCTCCCCGTCGTGCCGGTCATCCTGCCGCCCGGCGAAGACGCAAAGACATTCGAATTGAAGAACAAAGCTTATGTCGATGATGGCGTGATGATCAATTCGCGCTTTCTTGATGGGCTTTCGACCACGGCGGCGTTCGAAGATGCCGCGAAGCGCCTTGAGAACCAGAAACTCGGCGGCAAGCCCCAAGGCCAGCGCAAGGTCAATTTCCGGCTGCGCGACTGGGGCATTTCACGTCAGCGCTATTGGGGTTGCCCGATCCCGATCGTGCACTGCAAGGATTGCGGCGTCGTTCCGGTCAGCGAAAAAGACCTGCCGATAAAACTTCCCGAAGACGCGACGTTCGATAAGCCAGGCAATCCGCTCGACCGCCATCCGACTTGGAAAAACTGCGCTTGTCCGAAATGCGGAAAACCCGCGACGCGCGAAACCGACACGATGGATACCTTCGTCGACAGCTCGTGGTATTACGTGCGCTTTACCGCGCCGCAGTCAGACGCCCCAGTTGACAAGAAGGCCGCGCAATATTGGCTGCCCGTTGATCAGTATATCGGCGGCATTGAGCACGCGATTTTGCATCTGCTCTATTCGCGCTTTTTTGCCCGTGCCATGTGCGACACCGGTCATCTCGCATTTCAGGGCAACACACGCGAACCATTCGGCGCGCTCTTCACGCAAGGCATGGTCACCCACGAAACCTACAAGTCGCAAGACGGTTACTGGCTGCTGCCAAGCGAAGTCAAATTCGAAGGCGAAGGCGGCGAGCGCAAAGCGATTGAGATTTCGAGCGGACGACCGGCCGTGATCGGCTCCATCGAGAAGATGTCGAAGTCAAAAAAGAACCTCGTCGATCCGGACGACATCATCGCTCATTACGGCGCCGATTGCGCCCGCTGGTTCATGCTGTCCGACAGCCCGCCCGAGCGAGATGTCATCTGGACTGAAGCCGGTGTTGCAGGTGCAGGCCGCTTCATCCAGAGGGTTTGGCGCATCGTCGATGAAATTGCCGAGAAGTATCCGGCCAAGCTCGCGGCGAAACCAACGAGGTTCGGTCCTGAAGCGCTCGAGGTGCGCAAAGCCGCACACCGCGCTCTCGATCAGGCTGGAAAAACCATTGAGGGGCTCAGGTTCAACGTCGCCGTGGCACAGGTCCATGAATTCGCCAATGTGCTCCAATCCGGCTTATCAAAGTCCGGAGACGGCCTCGATTGGGCCGCCCGAGAGGCCGGAGAATTGCTCATTCGCATGATCGGCCCGATGATGCCGCATTTAGCTGAAGAATGCTGGGCGCGGCTCGGATACAACACGTTGCTTGCGAATGAAGCTTGGCCCGCCCCTGAGGCAGCCCTGCTCGTTGACGATCAAGTGACCATTGCCGTACAGGTAAATGGCAAACGCCGGGACGAGCTCGTGATTTCCCGGTCCGCAGCCAATGCGGACGTGGAAGCTGCGGCATTGAAGCTTGAACCGGTCATCAAGGCACTCGAAGGCCGGCCGGTTAAAAAGGTTATCGTGGTGCCGCAAAGGATCGTGAATGTTGTCGGCTGAAATGAAAATCGGCACTGCTTCGCGGTTGGTGAAAACCTTGCGGACTGCTGGCGCTGTGCTTGGACTTGCAGGCGCGCTGGCATTAGCTGGTTGCGCGGACGGCGGGTCAAGTTTCCGCCCGCTCTACGGCTCGTCTGAACTTGGCGGGGCCGGCGTCCAAGAAAAACTGGCGACCGTCGATGTTGCCCCCATTCCGGGCCGGGTTGGCCAGCGCCTGAGAAACGAATTCATCTTCCAGGCAACCGGCGGCGGCGAAGCGCTACCTCCCGAGTACCGGCTCGATGTGGCCGTACGCGAATCCGTGTCGTCAACGCTCGTCAAAATCGACGGCAACGCGCGCGGCCAGATCTACAATCTCGATGCGCAATTTTCACTGGTTCGCATCGCCGACAAGAAAGTGGTGCTCACGGGCCGCAGCTACGGACGTGCCGGCTTTGAACGCCTGACGTCGATTTTCGCCAATGTGCGCGCCAGAGAAGACGCGGAGAACCGTGCTGCCAAGACGGTGGGCGAAGAAATGCGCACGCGCTTGCTGGCATATCTAGCTCAGCCCGTTTAACGTTGACGGCGGCTAACGTGTTTGCCGCGCTTGAGGTGCCCCAATGGTCGCTGTGAAAGCCGGGCAGGCCGCATCGTTTCTCAAGTCACCACCGGCTTCACTGATCGCGGTATTGTTTTTCGGCACTGATCCCGGGCTCGTCAGCGAGCGCTCCGGCCAATTGGCACGGCTCCTAGCGGCGCGCGAAAATCCCGAAGGCGAAATCCTGAGCCTCGACGACAGCGACTTGGATGAAGATTCCGGCCGCCTCTTTGTTGAACTCGAAACACGGCCTATGTTTTCCGGCCGGAAGATTGTGCGAGCCACAGCTGGGCGGCGCTTGTCCGCAGCCCTCCTGAAGCCTTTGCTCAGCCAAGGTAAGCTGGAAGGATTCCTCATCGTCGAAGCGGGAAACTTGAAGGCAGACGACGCACTCCGCTCCTTATTCGAAGCTGCTGCTCATACCGCCGCCGTCGCTTGCTACCCTGATGACGACGCCGCGATCGATGGACTTATCAGCGAGGTTCTATCCTCGTTCAAGGCGCGCATAACGCCCGACGGCCGCGAACTGCTGTTGTCGCGTCTTGGCGCAGACCGCTCTCTGTCGCGAGCCGAAATCGAAAAGCTCGCCATTTATGCCAGCGGGCGCGAAACAATAACCGCTGACGACGTCGATAAAATCGTCGGCGACGCAGCCGATCTGGCGCTTGAGAAAATCCCTGAAGCCGCAGCCGCCGGAGATTCGACCCGGGCCATCACCGATCTTGGCCGCGCGATAGCGTCCGGCGAAAGCGCCCAGGCGATCATTTTGATCACCCAGCGGTACTTTCTCAAACTCCATCGTATTCGCGGCGAAGTCGATCAAGGTCGAAGCTTGGACGATGCGCTTCGCGGTTTGAGGCCGCCCCTGCATTTTAAACAGCGCGATGCCTTTGCCAGCCAATGCCGCCGCTGGACAAGAACTGGCCTCGACCATGCGCTAAAACGCATCGCCGAGACGGCCAAAGCGGCCCGCCTATCCTCTGCTCTCGAAGATACGCTCGCAGAACGCTTGATCTTGGCATTGGCCGGACTTGCGAACGTCGCCGCCTCTGCCGCGGCACGCCGCCGCTAGAGCGTGGCCTTGCCGCTATCCGCCCCGAGACTATAGTGCCCCCAAATTTGAGGGGAACCCATGACAGCCACACGTTACGACGTCACCGGCATCGGCAACGCCATTGTCGATATTATCGGCCGCTGCGACGACGCTTATTTGCAAATTATTGGCGCTGGAAAAGGCTCGATGCGCCTCGTCGATGCGGATGAAATCTCCAAGATCTATTCAGGCATGGGCCCGTCCATCGAAACGTCTGGCGGATCGGCCGCCAATACGCTCGCGGGCGTTGCGTCTTTCGGCGGCCGCGCCGGGTTTATCGGCAAGGTGGCCGATGACGAATTCGGCCGGATATTCACGCATGATATTCGAGCGATTGGCGTTGATTTCACAGCGCCGCCCGTTTCTGGTTCAATGCCGACATCGCGCTCGCTCATTCTGGTGACGCCAGACGGCGAACGCACGATGAATACGTTTCTTGGCATCTCGACCGATCTCGATCACGGGCAACTTGATCGCGATCTCATTCGCGACAGCGCCATCCTTTATCTCGAAGGCTATCTCTTCGACCGGCCAGAAGCCAAAGCCGCTTTTCGCGAAGCGCTTGGCGAAGCCAAACGCGCCGGCCGTAAAGTCGCGCTCACACTTTCCGACAGTTTCTGCGTCGATCGGCATCGCGCCGAATTCCTCGAACTCATTCGTTCCGGCGTCGATATTCTTTTCGCAAACGAAAACGAAATCACCTCACTCTATGAGACCAGGGATTTCGACACGGCCGCAGACCACGCACGACGCGATACGAAACTTGCCGTGCTGACGCGCAGCGCCAAGGGCTCTGTCATTCTGGCCGAAGGACAAACCATTTCTGTTCCCGCTGACAAAATCGAAAAAGTCATCGACACAACAGGCGCCGGCGACCTTTACGCTGCTGGATTCCTATTTGGATATGCGAACGGCAAGTCCCTCGAAACGTCCGGAAAACTCGCCAGCCTCGCCGCCGCCGAAGTCATCAGCCATATCGGAGCCAGACCTGAAGCCCGTCTCGATAAATTGGCCCGGACCAGAGGATTGATGTCCTAATTCGAACGGAATCCGATAAATCAATTCACTGGCAATTCTCTATGAACAACGTTCAATTGGGTCCTTATTGCAGCCAATTCCCAGCCCAATTCGAATTGCTATTTAAATTCCCTGGAAATAGTCACCGAATACACCCACACTCCTTGTAACGAATCGCTTCGTTCGAGGTTTGATTAAATGTTGGAAGCACGAGGCCGTAGAGGCCGCCCAAAAGGCACAGGAATAGACGACGGCGACAGAATTGCGCGCCTAGCCGAACTCCTGCGCATACACTCGGAATTAAGACCCACGACAGCCATTCGGGCAATGGGCATCGTCGATCCATCCATCGTCCGGAGAATTCGAGACAAGTACAAAATCTATATGCGTACCACCGCCCAGTTCGCTGCGGGCGGTTCGCCAATCCAACCACAACGGCTGCGTCAACCAGCAGTCCCGGTTATTTTGGCACCCAGAAGTTAGTCATCTGCGGATTGTCCGCACCAACACCGGCCCAACTCCAAATATGCGAACAACTACAAGGGCCGCTGCCCCAAGCGGCCTCTTTTTTTGCCTCAAAGCTTGCGCAAGCTAACGGCTTCCACACGGTGAGATTCGCTTTTGCGCAGAATAAGCCGCGCGCGCTGGCGCGTGGGAAGTATATGTTCTTCGAGGTTTCGCAAGTTGATCGTGCGCCAAAGCGACAAAGCGCGCCTGTGCGCTTCATCCGGATCCATCGCCGCAAACTTATGGAAATAGGCGCCAGGATCTCGAAACGCCGTGCTTCGCAGACGCATAAAGCGCGTCACATACCAATTCTCGATCACGACGGGATCGGCATCGATATAAATCGAGAAATCGATGAAATCGGAAACGAACGGCATCGCCTCTCCGCCTTTCGGCATTATGGCCGGCTGCAGCACATTCAGTCCTTCGATAATTAGAATATCCGGCAATTCCACGCTGATCTTTTGGCCAGGCAGAATGTCGTATTGGAAATGCGAGTAAACCGGCGCCTCTACCTTGTCGACGCCCGATTTGACGTCGGCTAGGAAATTCATCAGCTTGGCGGTATCGAAGCTTTCGGGAAAGCCTTTGCGGTCCATGAGGCCGCGTTTCTCCAATTCGGCATTGGGATGAAGAAATCCGTCGGTCGTCAAAAGATCGACGCGCGGGTGATCGGGCCAGCGCGCCAGCAAGGCTCTGAGCACACGAGCAGTCGTGCTCTTGCCAACAGCGACGGAGCCAGCAACCCCGATAACAAAGGGCACTTTGACGTCTTTCAGACTTAGAAACTGCGATGAAACCGAGTGCAATTTTTGGCTGGCCGCCACGTAAAGATTGAGCAAGCGTGAAAGTGGCAGGTAAATTTCGATGACTTCTTCAACCGACAGCTCTTCGATGACACCCGAGAGCACTTCAAGGTCCTCCGGCTTCAACGTCATCGGCGTATCTGCGCGCAGTCTCGCCCATTCATCACGCGTGAAAGTCCGGTAGGGCGAGAACGGCAGGCCGCTCGCAACTTTTTGACTACGCGGCTTAGCGGGAACAACGGCCTTACGGCCACGGCGCGTTGACTTCACGAATGCCCCCGCGACGCTTTCTCATCGATGCCAGACGTGCCCGCTCGCTTTTCAAGAACGGCGTAAACGTCGCTCAGCGCCACGCCCCTGCTCTCTAAAAGGACCAAAAGATGATAAAGTGTATCGGCCGCTTCCGCCGTTAACGCGGCCGCGCTCTGAGACACGGCAGCAATTACCGTTTCAGCGGCTTCTTCAGCAAATTTCTTGGCGCATTTCTCAGGACCCTCGTCCAAGAGTTGGCGCGTATACGACTTGGCAGAACTTTCGCCCCGCCGCGCCTTTATGGTCTCCGCCAGCTTTTCGAGTGTCTTTTCGCCCATTTTCAAAGTCCCAAGGCGCGCCGTTGCGGCACGCCAAGTGGCACACGAGCAACTTCGCTTGGTTCCGTCAAGCGAACCTTGCCGATAGCCTCAACGCTGAATAACTTACGGACTTCAGCCGCCAATGCGCTGCCGGATGTAGTCCAGCTGGTCGAAATTGCCAAACTTGATGATCAGGTGGCCGCTTTCGCCCGATCCACGCTTGATTTCCACCTTGAGACCCAAGAGATCCGCAAGTTCCTTTTCAAACGCTTTAGTGTCGGGATCCTTGTCGCGCACTTTCCGGCTCGGGGCGGCATCGTCCGTATGTTCGCGGCCCTGAACGATGGCTTCGACTTCGCGCACATTGAGAGCTTCCTCGACGATGCGATGCGCGAGCGCCTCAGCGTCGTCCCGGCCGATCAGGGCACGTGCGTGGCCGGCGGTCAAACTGCCTTGCTGAACCAACGCTTGCACGCCGACGGGCAGCTTCAAGAGTCGCAACGTATTGGCGACGTGGCTCCGGCTCTTGCCGATGATCTCGGACACCTGCTCTTGATTGTAGCTGAAGCGCTCTATGAGATCGCGATAGCCCGATGCTTCTTCAATCGCATTCAAATCCTGCCGCTGCACATTCTCGATGATAGCAAGTTCGAGAACTTCCTTATCCGTCAACTCGCGGACGATGACGGGTACCGTATGCAAGTTTGCCTTCTGAGCTGCACGCCAGCGCCGCTCGCCCGCGACAATCTCGAAGTCCCCAGCGGAGGCTGGATCGGGACGCACGATAATCGGCTGCACCAATCCCTTGGTGCGGATCGATTCCGCAAGTTCGGCAAGTTCGTCATCGCGAAAATCCTTGCGCGGGTTGAGGGCGCTCGATTTAATCTGGGCAATTGGCACCATGCGTTGCTCGCCTTCAGGCGGCAGCCGCGTGCCGCTCTGCACCGGCTCACCGATGAGTGAAGCTAGCCCACGTCCCAAACGGCTTTTTGGCAGCGCTGATTGCATGATCTTCGTATTCCCTTGATTTTATTTGTCTTTTAGGAACGCGCTGCGATACGTCTGATTGACTCTAAGCGGCTTTGTAACGGCGCTCGCGTTCGATGATTTCGGTGGCCAAGCGAATGTAGGCTTGGCTTCCCGCGCAATCGTAATCGTACAGCAGGATGGGCTTGCCGTGCGAAGGCGCTTCCGCCACGCGCGTATTGCGCGGGATGATGGTTTCGTAAACCTTGGGGCCGAAGAAGGCGCGCACGTTCTCCGCAACTTCCTTCGACAAGGATGTGCGTGCGTCGTGCATCGTAAGCACGACGCCTTGAATTTCGAGATGCGGATTGAGAGTCGCCCGAATCTGATCAATCGAGTCTTTGAGTTGTGAAATGCCTTCAAGCGCGAAGAATTCGCACTGCACGGGAACCAGTACTGCGTCCGCGGCCGACATGGCATTCAATGTCAAGATATTCAACGACGGCGGGCAATCAATCAGCACATAGCTGTAGGGCGTATCCTGCGGACGCGAGCGCTGATAGCCGATAAGAGCCTTTACAGCATCGCGCAACTTGTAGGGACGCCCTTGATCGTTCGGTAGCGAGCCTTCAATACCCACGAGATCGCTGTTTGCTGGCACGATATGTAGTCCAGGCACTGCAGTTTGCAGGCAGGCGTCTGCGAGCGATGACGCTCCAATAAGCACGTCATATGTCGTCTTGGCGCGCGCCTCAGGCGGGATACCAAGTCCAGTTGAAGCGTTGCCCTGCGGATCGAGATCCAGCACAAGCACCTTCTCACCAACCGCCGCAAGCGCGGTGCCGAGATTGATAGCGGTCGTCGTTTTACCAACGCCGCCCTTTTGATTGGCGATCGAGATGACGCGCGGTCCGCCATAGGGACCACCACCGCCACCAACGCCTGAGACATAGCCGGCCACGGGCTTAACCCTCCGTCTTGACCTTCAACGCTTTGAGCAACAGAACACGGCCTTCGGAGTCTGTGACGCTCGGCTTTAATTCGAACTGGAAATCCCAAGTTCGCGCTGCGTCTTCAAGTTCAGCCGCAACCTCACGGCCTTTCAAGAAGAATCCGACTGTACCAGACGCAAAATACGGCGCCGCCAACTCGACGAGATGCGGTAAAGGCGCGAGCGCCCGGGCCGTCACACAATTAACCTCCCCCACCTTAGCGTGAATCTCTGGAGATTCGATTCGCGTGCACAGGATGTCCACAGCTACTCCAGCCTCGCGGGCGGCTTCGCGGAGGAATGCGGCTTTGCGGTTGTCGCTTTCAACGAGCGTATGGCGCGTGCCACCATGTTCTGCCGCCAGAATGGCGATGACGAGGCCCGGAAAGCCCGCCCCTGAGCCAAGATCCAGCCAAGAGGTCGCCGTATCAGGCCGTAAGGCCCAGATCTGCGCCGAATCAGCGAAATGCCGATGCCAGACGTCATCCAAAGTGCTCGGCGCAACAAGGTTAATGGTCTTCTGCCAGCGCTTGAGCATGGCCTCATAAGTTACGAGACGGCTTATAGTTTCACGTGAAACGAGGAACGCCCTAGAGAAGGCCTCAGGGCCGTCTATACGGGCAATGTAGGGCTTGGCCATGCCCTTACTCAGGCCGTCCGGCGGCGGCTAGCGGCCTTCAGGTGGGCCAGCACGAGCAACAGGGCGGCAGGGGTCATGCCCTCGATCCGGCTAGCTTGGGCGACCGACGACGGCCTGTGCCGCTCCAGCTTCTGCCGCAGCTCGACAGACAGACTTGAGACGGCCGAATAGTCGAAATCAGCCGGGATGGTTATCGCCTCGTCCCGGCGCAGGACAGCCACGTCCTCGTCCTGCCGGTCGACATAAGACCTGTAGCGGGCGTCGATTTCGAGCTGGGACGCGATTGCCGGGGCAAGCAGGGCCACCTCAGGCCAGATTGCGGTAAGGCGCCGAATATCGACACCTGGGAAAGCCAACAGATCGAACGCCGTTCTGCGTCGCCCATCGCGGTTGATCTCGATGCCCGAGCGGGCGGCCTCATTCGGGGTAACGTTGAGATGGCACAGCAAGCTAAGCCCTTCTGCGAGGGCCTCAGACTTGGCCTGGTAGGCCACTCGCCGTTCGGCTCCAATGCAGCCAAGTTCAAGGCCGAGCGGGGTGAGCCGCTGATCAGCGTTATCGGCACGCAGCTTCAGGCGGAACTCGGCGCGTGATGTGAACATCCGATAGGGCTCAGAGACGCCCCGGCTGACAAGATCATCGATCATGACGCCGAGGTACCCGTCCGCGCGCGAGACGACAAAAGCCTTCGACCCGCTGCCGGCGGCTGTCAAAGCAGCATTGAGCCCTGCCGCCAGACCTTGCGCGGCGGCCTCTTCGTAACCTGTCGTGCCGTTGATTTGGCCAGCCAGAAACAGACCTGGAAGCCGCTTCACTTCCAGTGCCGACGTCAGTTCGCGCGGGTCGACATAGTCGTATTCGATGGCATAGCCTGGCCGCTTGATCACAACATTTGCCAGCCCAGGCATGGTCTTCAGGAAGGCTTCCTGCACGTCCACGGGAAGCGAGGTCGAGACCCCATTCGGATAGATCGTGTCGTCGTCGAGGCCCTCCGGCTCGAGGAAAATCTGATGCGAAGTGCGGTCGGCAAAGCGCACGACCTTGTCCTCGATCGACGGGCAGTATCGTGGGCCGACGCTGCCGATTTGTCCGGAATACATGGGCGAACGGGCAAGATTGGCGCGAATGATGTCGTGCGTCTCCGCCGTCGTGTGCGTAATCCCGCAGGCGATCTGGGGCGTCGTGATCCTCTCGGTGAGGAACGAGAACGGCACGGGATCAGCGTCGGCCTGCTGCATTTCGAGGCCGGACCAGTCGATAGATTTCCCATCGAGCCGCGCGGGCGTTCCTGTCTTCAAGCGGCCGAGTTGCAAACCCAGCGCATAGAGCCGTTCCGATAGTTTCAGGGCCGGAGCTTCACCCGCGCGACCGGCCGGGATCTTCTGTTCGCCCATATGGATGAGGCCATTGAGGAATGTGCCGGTGGTCAACACCACGGCACCAGCAGTGAGGCGCTCGCCGTTTGACAACACCACCCCACAGACACGACTTGCAACGTTACCGTCGGGCAGGGTCTCCTCGACAATCAAGTCTTCGACCCCACCTCCAATAACGACGAGATTCTCGGTCTCGCGGATCGCCCGCTGCATGGCAAGGCGATAGAGCTTGCGGTCGGCCTGAGTGCGGGGGCCATGTACGGCGGGTCCCTTGGAGCGGTTGAGCAAGCGGAACTGGATTCCGGCCTCGTCCGCAACGCGACCCATGAGGCCGTCGAGGGCATCGATCTCGCGCACCAGATGACCCTTTCCGAGCCCTCCGATCGCCGGGTTGCAAGACATTTCGCCGATGGTGTCGAAGCGATGCGTGACAAGGGCTGTGCGCGCACCCATGCGGGCCGCGGCACTAGCCGCTTCGCATCCGGCGTGTCCACCGCCGACAACAATGACGTCGAAAGTATTGTCCTTATGCATGGCGCCCGGAATACTCGATCCAGGCCCAAGGCAAAAGCATTTTCAACTGAAGTAGCCGCTGGCGGTCATTCTAGATCATTCGACT
>JAYSVT010000187.1:0-5113 GCA_043718455.1 Hyphomicrobium sp. | reverse complement strand
GCCTGACGGTTTCTCAATCACTGGAGCGGGCGCCTTGACCACAAAGACCATCAGGGCATTTAAACCCGATAGTCAGCTCGTGTCGCGTGTGGCGCCGGCTCAAAATGTGGAAGCACGCCGCAATGGCGCGCGTCCGGCGTTTCTCATCATGCACTACACCGGCATGTCGTCGGCAGAGAAAGCCATCGACTGGCTGGCGCGCGCCGAAAGCAAAGTGTCGTGCCACTATGTCGTGGATGAAAAAGGTAACGTTACTCAGATGGTTCCGGAGAAACTGAGGGCCTGGCATGCGGGCGTGTCGTTCTGGCAGGGTGAGACCGACATAAATTCGCATTCCATCGGCATAGAGATTCAAAATCCGGGACATGGTCATGGGAAAGGTCATGGCGATGGCTACCCGGATTTTCCGCGCGCCCAGATCACGGCTGTGATTGCCTTGTCGCGCGATATTATCCGGCGCAACAAGTTTCTGCCGCAGAATATTCTCGCCCATTCCGATGTCGCGATCGGGCGCAAGATCGATCCGGGTGAAAAGTTTCCGTGGGCGCGCTTGGCGCGTGAGGGCGTTGGGCATTGGGTCCGCCCGTCACCACTGCGCGCGGACGATGAAGGACTCGGATCAGGGGCGAAGGGCGAGGCCGTTGGTGCGGCACAGCGATTGCTGGCGACGTTTGGCTACAACGTTGCCGTTTCGGGTGAGTTCGATTCTGAGACAATCAAGGCGATCCGGGCGTTTCAGCTGCATTTCCGCTCGCGCCGCACGGACGGCCGGCTTGATCGCTCCACATTGAGCACATTGCAGCGCCTCGTTGCCGCACTACCCCGGGGCCGGACGGCTTGACCCGCGATTTCAAAGACCTAAATTGCCGGTCTTGAACGGCACGGAAGTGCGCCACGGGGCTGGGCGCCTTTCTTTTTTATCGAACCCAGAAGGAACCGAATGGGCAAACGGCATTATTCGCCTGAGACGGTGACCTTTGCGCTGGCGGCATTCACAGCTGTTGTTTTGAACTATCCGTTTTGGCGGCTGTTCTTTCGCACTGTTGAGCCGGGAAGCGCTTTCGAATGGCTGTTCGCCGCAGCAACGTTGATTGTTCTATTTCTGGCCGTGCATTTGGCGTTGACGCTAATAGCCTTCCGGCCAACGTTTCGCATTGTGAATGCACTTCTGCTGCCAGTGTCGGCCGCCGCCAGTTTCTTCATGCTGGAATATGGCGTGGTGATCGACGCAAACATGGTGCAGAACATATTCGAGACCAATCCTGCCGAGGCTGGGGACCTCATATCAGGCAAGCTGGTGGCGTATACAGCCGCGCTTGGGATCTTGCCGGCCATCCTCGTGTGGCACTTGCCAATCGGCTGGCGACGGCTGCGCATCGAAGCCAAGCAGAAGCTGAAGATTGCAGCCGTCTCGTTGCCGCTCGCAGTGGCGGTTGCATTTCCATTCTCGTCGAATTTCATTTCCGTTTTCCGCGAGCATCGGGAACTGAAGTTGACGCTTTTGCCGCTCAATTACTTGAGCGCGGTCCGCAAGTATTTGGGGACATCCACTGTCCAGGCAAATGCTGCGGTGAAGCCGGTTGGCGAAGATGCGGCGCGGGTCGTGAATGCCTTAAGTGATGGTAGCAAGTCGTTGTTCGTGATTGTGGTTGGGGAAACGGCCCGGGCCGATCACTTTTCCCTGAACGGCTACGCCCGCCCGACAAACCCGGAGCTCTCGAAAGTTCCTGAGCTTGTGAATTTTACGCAGGCTTATTCATGCGGGACGGATACGGCACAATCGGTACCTTGCATGTTTTCAGGCCTGGGCCGGTCTAATTTCTCGAATGCAGTCGCGGCTGGTCAGGAAAACCTGCTCGATATTATGCAGCGAGCTGGCCTCGATGTGCTTTGGCGCGACAACCAAGCTGGATGCAAAGGTGTGTGCGCGCGGGTGCCGACAGAGAATTTGACGGGGCTTAGCAACCCCGAATTTTCGTCTTATGGCGAGAACCACGACGAAATTCTGCTCGACGGACTGAAGCAGCGGATTGGCGCCCTGCAGCGCGACACGGTGATCGTTTTGCATATGATGGGCAGTCACGGACCAGCCTACTGGAAGCGCGTGCCGGAAAAATTTGAAGTCTTCAAGCCGATCTGCGCGAGTAGCCAATTCAGCCGGTGCGAAAATGAGGCCATCGTCAATGCCTACGATAACACCATCGTTTACACGGATTTCGTGCTGTCACGTTTGATCGAAATTCTGAGAGCGGGTGACCAGCAGGGCGTCGAAACGGCCATGATCTACATGTCGGATCACGGCGAGAGCCTCGGTGAAAAGAATATGTTTCTGCACGGCATGCCCTATGCCATCGCGCCAGTAGCGCAGCGGCACGTGCCGGCAGTCACTTGGATGTCGGAAAAGTTCCGCGCGAGCCGGTCGATCGATCTTGGCTGCATGAAGACGAGCGCGGCAGCGCCCGTCAGCCACGACAATCTGTTCCATTCGGTACTCGGCGGGTTGGATATCAAGACGCGCGTTTATGATCCAGTGCTCGATCTTTTCTCGGCTTGCCGTCCGGGTCAGGGTACGAGCGAGGGCGCCGGGGCCGGAATACGGGCCGCTGCGCCACTCTAAAGATTGATTTTGAAAGTCAGGGTTTGACAGAGTGCGCTTGTAAAAACACAACGCGGCAAGTTTATTTTCAGAATTTAGCAGGCGTAACTTCTAAGCAATCCCTTCTCCGTATGATTCGAATCAAATCTGGCGAACGGAGATGGCCATGACACTCTCAGATACCCCGCTTAGGCCCTGGATTTCCACTGCGTTGCGTCACGGGCTCGTTGCCGCGCTCGCCGCCGCAGCAACGGCTCTCTCAGTCGCGGAAGCGTCAGCTGTCAGCGCGCGGGTCAAAGTCGCGTGCTCGAGCGATTATTTCGCCTATTGCAGCATGCACAAGGTCGGCACTCCTGGGGTGAGACAATGCATGAGGGCAGCGGGTCCAAAGCTCTCGAAACGCTGCCTGAATGCGCTCGTCAACGAAGGCGAAGTCTCGCAGGACGAAATCGCCCGGCGCGCCGCCAATTTGAACGACGAATAAACCTCAGGCGGCTTTCGGGCGTCGCGCTTCCGGCCTAGACTTGGGGCTCAGCCTAGACTTGGGGCTCAGCCTAGACTTGGGCTTAGATTGGGGCGAGATCGAATTCACCCGTGAGACGCCGCGACATGAGCCTCCTGACGACACTTGGCACCGAGATGCCGCTTGATGCCCTATCGGCCGAGCTGAAACGGCGCATCGAGGCGCGCGGCCTCGGGCCTCCCCGTTCGTTCGTGAAGTGGGCCGAACAGATCCTGGTCGATCATCCCGAGCGCAAGGCCCTGGTTCTGCCCGCAGGAACCAGAATAGAGGGCGATGCCAAGCTTGACGGCGATGACTTGCTCGAACGCGGTATCGCGACGGTTGCCGTCTTGGGCGATCTGGACATCTCGGGCCGCCTGACCAATGCTGACAGCGAAGGCGGGGTATTTCTATTCGTCGACGGCGATCTCCGTGTGGGCGAGATCGTCAAGGGCGGGTCCAGCATCATCGTGCTCGGATCGGTCGCGAGCCGCGGTCTTTTAATCTGCGACTCGAGCATCGGCGCTTTCCTGGCGGCTGGCGATCTCTCCGCGTCTGCCATCATCCTTTGCGATCAGGATTTGCACGCCGGCGGCACCATCGATGGCGAGATCATCAGCGAAGAGCTCGGCAATATGCGCGCTCGCATGGTGCCGGAAGTTTTCACTGATGCCGATGATCCGGACGACGAATTCGCCGACGGAGACCTGATCCGCGAGCGCTTAGAAGGCGGGTTGCCAATCTTGAAGGGGTGAAGGGCGGGCCTCAAAACCCGACCTGGTCGCCGCCTTTGAGCTGGAGGATCTCGCGCGCTTCGCCGGGTGTGGCGATGCCAAGCCCCATGCCTTCCAAGATGCCGCGCACGATCTTGACTTGCTCGGCGTTTGATGTGGCGAGACGGCCGGGTCCAGCCCACAAGCTATCTTCAAGGCCGACGCGAACGTTGCCGCCCATGCTGGCCGCCTGGGCTGCGATGCGCATCTGGTTGGAACCGGCGCCGAGGACGGACCAGCGGTAGTTATCTCCGAACAGGCGGTCGGCGGTGCGCTTCATATGCGCGACGTCCTCCGGGTGCCCGGCGATACCGCCGAGGATGCCGAACACCGATTGCACGAAGAACGGCGGCTTGACGACGCCCCGGTCAACGAAGTGCGCGAGCGTGTAGAGATGGCCAATGTCGTAACACTCGATCTCAAAGCGCGTGCCGTTCTCGGCGCAGGTCGTGAGGATGTATTCGATGTCGGCAAACGTGTTCTTGAAAAATCCTGCGCGCGTGCCCTCAAGATAAGGGCGCTCCCAGTCGTGCTTGAAATCTTTCTGGCGCGCCAGCATGGGGAACAGGCCGAAGTTCATCGTCCCCATGTTGAGGGATGCAACTTCGGGCTTGAAATGGGCGGCGGGTTTGACGCGCTCTTCGATGGACATAGTCGGCGCGCCGCCGGTCGTGATGTTGACGACAACGCCCGAGCGCTGCTTGATGACTTGGAGAAATGGCGCGAAGGCTTCCGGCGATTGATCCGGCCGGCCGTCTTTGGGGTTGCGCGCGTGCAGATGTACGATCGCCGCGCCAGCTTCGGCCGCTTCGATTGCGGCGGTCGCGATCTCGTCCGCTGTAATGGGCAGATGCGGCGACATGGACGGCGTATGGATGGACCCCGTCACGGCGCAGGTGATGATGACTTTGCGTTGTGTTGCCAAAGCTCGTTGCCCCTTACTCCAGTATGTGCCAGCCGAGGGTCAGACGTGTTTAGTTCGCAGTTTTCTCATAGTCGATTGGCGCTTCACCAGGAAGCGTCAGTGTCAGATCGATGAAATCGGCCTGGTCACTAGCTATCGATGCGCGCAGGTGGCTGCCGTCTTTGTACATGAGTCTGCCGCTGACCGATCTGATTGGGCATGTCCTCTCATTGCACAAGCTAGGGAACCTCTGAGCAACGCTTGTGTTTGACGGTTGGCGGGCTGCGGCGAGGTTTTTTCGTCACTGGTCGGCGTTTTTGCGCCGTCTCTCAAGCTCG
>JAYSVT010000186.1:0-17097 GCA_043718455.1 Hyphomicrobium sp. | reverse complement strand
GCTTCCTGAAGGATGCGAAGGACGCTGGCGTTGACGGCCTCATCGTCGTCGATGTGCCCCCCGAAGCCGACGACGAGCTGTGCCTCCCGGCCGTTGCGGAGGGCTTGAACTTCATTCGCCTCGCCACGCCAACGACCGACGCCAAGCGTTTGCCGGCCGTTCTGAAGAACACCTCCGGCTTCGTTTATTACGTGTCGATCACCGGCATCACCGGCGCCGCCGCTCCCGTTGTGGACGACGTTCACAACCAAGTGAAGCGGATCAAGGGGCAGACAGAACTTCCGGTTGTTGTTGGGTTTGGCGTCCGGACAGGCGATCAGGCCAAGGCCCTGGCAAAGGGCGCGGACGGCGTGGTAGTGGGCTCGGCCATTGTCCAAGCCATTGAAAAAACTTTAGAATCAGACGGCCAGCCGTCTAAGAAGACGGTTCCCGCAGTGTTAAACATGGTGACAGAATTGGCTGCGGCGCTGCGCACGCCTTGACCATAGGCCACGATATCCACCAAAAGGTATGTTATCAGGGTCCCGTTGAGCCCAGATAGCGGCTAACTTCCCTTGTCCCAGGGGAGGGCCCGGCGATAGATTACGCCGCCCTACAACATACGAACTTGCCGGACGATTCCGCCAGCCACGTTTTGGCGGAGCGTCCAGCGATGAGGAGCCAATCGCAGTGAACTGGATTAACAACGTCGTCCGCCCGAAAATTCGCGGACTGTTGTCGCCCACGAAGCGCGAGGTCCCCGACAATCTTTGGGTCAAATGCCCAGAGACCGGGCAGATGGTCTTTTACAAGGATCTCGAGGCCAACGAGTTTGTTGTGCCGGGGTCCAACTATCACATGCGCATGGGCGCCGATCAGCGCCTGCGCCACCTCTTCGACAGTGGCGACTATGTCAAGATTGCGGTACCGGCTGTGCCGCAAGATCCGCTCAAGTTCCGCGACGGGCGCAAATATACTGATCGCCTGAAAAACGCCAAAGCCGATACGGAACTCGAAGACGCTGTGCTAGTTGGCGAAGGCACGCTCGAAGGCCAACCGGTCGTCGCGGCGGCACAGGACTTCCGCTTCATGGCTGGGTCGCTTGGCATGGCGGCGGGCGAAGCCATCATCACCGGCATGCTCAAGGCCGTCGAACTCAAAACACCCTTCATTCTGTTCGCGGCCTCTGGTGGCGCGCGCATGCAGGAAGGCATCCTCAGCCTCATGCAGATGCCGCGCACGACGATTGCCGTGCAACGGCTGCGCGAAGCGAAGCTCCCCTACATCGTCGTCCTCACCGACCCGACGACGGGCGGCGTGACCGCGTCTTATGCCATGCTTGGCGACATCCACATCGCCGAGCCCGGCGCACTCATTTGTTTTGCCGGCCCGCGCGTTATTCAACAGACAATCCGCGAACAACTGCCGGACGGCTTTCAGAGGTCCGAATATCTCCATGCCCACGGCATGGTCGATATGGTCGTACACCGTCACAAGCTGCGCGAAACTCTGGCGCGCGTCTGCCGCCTGTTAATGGCCGGCGTCTCGGCCACCAAGTCCGCGTCGCAGCACAAGAAGCTCAACGGCAAGCCTTACATGAACGGCTCGTCCGTTGACGGCAAAGTCATCGAGACGGCCGCGCGGGAAACAGGCGGGGTCATCGAGCCGGAACCTGTGCCATCGAGCCAGCGCTTCGATCCCGCCCGCGCGGACAAGACGAAGCGCGAGGGTGAGGGAATGCCGGCCACCCAGCCCCCAAAGGACGCTCCACGCGGCGCTTAATCGGCGCCTTACTCCAAGCTTTGAGCGCGGGCTCCTCCCATGACACAAACGACGACACGCCCGACGAGCGACGCGCTTCTCGCTCAAATGAAGCTGTTGCATCCCAAGCTCATCGATCTCTCACTCGGGCGCGTCGAGCGGCTGCTTGGCAAGCTTGGTGCACCCGAGACCCGTCTGCCGCCTGTGATTCACATCGCAGGCACCAACGGCAAAGGCTCGGTGACGGCGTATTTGAAGGCGATTTTTCAGGCCGCCGGTAAGCGCGTGCATGTTTATACCTCGCCGCATCTGGTGCGTTTTCACGAGCGCATAGAACTCGCCGGCAAGGACGGTAAGGCGCGCGCCATCAGCGAGTATGCGCTTGTGGATGTCCTCATGCGCGTTAATGCCGTCAACGACGGCGACGACATCACGCAATTTGAAATCACAACTGCCGCGGCGTTTCTCGCATTCTCCGAAACCCCCGCAGATGTTCTTCTTCTCGAAGTCGGTCTGGGCGGGCGCCTTGACGCAACCAACGTGATACCGAAACCTGCGCTGTCGATCATCACGCCGATCTCGATGGATCATGCGGAAAAGCTCGGGCCGACTCTCTCAAAAATTGCGCTTGAAAAGGCCGGCATTCTGAAACGCGGCGTCACGGGCATCGTCGCGCCGCAGGTTGATGAGGTGATGCGCGTCATCGAAGCCCGCGCCAACATTGCCGGAAGCCCCCTTGTCGTTGGGGGGCGTGACTACGATGCCTTCGAACAAAACGGGCGGCTGATCATGCAGCGCGAAGATACACTCCTCGATTTGCCGCTCCCCGCACTGATTGGCCGTCACCAAGTGACGAACGCGGGCGCCGCCGTTGCGGCTGCATTGACGCTGGCAGAGCAGCGCCCGGAATTGGGTCTCGATGAAGCGGCCATCGCCAAGGGGCTGCGCACAGTGGACTGGCCAGCCCGCATGCAACGCCTGACGAACGGACCGCTGCCAGACATTCTCGGCCCCGAAACGGAGCTGTGGCTTGATGGCGGGCACAATCCGGCCGCTGGCGACATGTTGGCCGATACGCTCGTCAGCCTCGAAGAGAAAGCCCCCAAACCGACGTACCTCATCGTCGGCATGATGGGTCAGAAAGATGCGCTGGGATTCCTCGCGCCCTTTCGCGGCCTCGTGCGCACCATTTACACGGTGCCGATTCCGGGCGCGAATGAGGCGCCGCACCCGGAGGAAACACTGGCCGAGATCGCGCGCAGCGCCGGGCTCAACTCGATTTATTGCGCGGGCGTCGTCGATGCCCTCGAGATGATTGTCGATCTTCCGGTCGAGAATAAGCGTGTCTTGATTTGCGGGTCGCTCTATCTCGCAGGCCATGTGCTCGGGCTGCAGCTTGGCGTCACACCGCAGTCGAATTAGGCAGCCTCAAGGCTCGTCGCAGCGATTCTTCACGGAGCCGCACACTCTCTCCGCTTTCGTCATTCCCGCGCAGCTTGCGCGTGCGCGAGCGGGACTACGGCGGGAACCCAAGCAAGCGTCCGCACGGCACAGGTGATTGCGGCCCCACGCGCGTGCTGCATCTGATGCGCGAAGAACAGCGATCTCTGGACAGTGGTTCGGAATAGATGCCCACATCAGACGCAGTACACTCTCCCCGTTCTAGGGGCTCAGCGCCGGCCTACGCTGTCCCCATCAAAAGCTTAATCGCCGCCGCGCTCGTCGCGATAACGAGAAGCGGCCGTATGATCCACGTGCCGTGCTTCAATGCGGCGCGCGATCCCGCGTACGCGCCGATCGTTTGGCCAATTGCCATCGGCAAGCCCACCGCGAAGTTGACGTGTCCGCTGACCAGAAAGACCCCGAATGAGGCAAGGTTCGAGGTCAGGTTAAGCACTTTCGCGTTGGCCGTCGCGGTGATCAAGTTGCAACCGGCGAGTGCCAGAAACGCGAGCGTGTAGAGCGAGCCCGCGCCTGGGCCAAAGACCCCATCATAGAATCCCACAGTCGCTGCGGCACCGAGTGCAAACGCGACGCTTGAGAGTTTCGCGTGCGGCGCGTGCTCACGCAGATAAGGCGTCGCCGCGAAATAGATGGCCGCCGCGATCAACGCAAACGGCATGAAACGATGCAACAGTCCCGTATCAACGTTGGAAACAAGCAACGAACCCGCCGCTGCACCAACCGCTGTTGCAGCGACGGCGGTTGCAAGCGAGTGGAAATCGATGAGGCCCGCGCGCCAGTAACGCGCGCTTGCCGTCGCGACACCGAAAGTTCCTTGCAGCTTGTTGGTGGCGATGGCCTCAGTGGGCGGCACGCCTGCAATCAGCAAAGCGGGCAAGGTGATCAACCCGCCCCCACCGGCAACTGCATCGATGAAGCCAGCAACCAGTGCTGCAATGCTGAGCAGCAGGATGATGTCGAGGTCCATGTGCTATCTCTGTCGAGCGTTGCGCAACTTCAGCGCCGGCAAATAAAAAACCGCCGGTTCGTGGAGCGAACCTGCGGCTGCGATGCTTCTTCGGCGATGATATAGAGACTACCACAAAGGAGCGCTGCGCTCCACAACTATCAGCGTTAACGGCTGAAGTTTTTTAGGGATCACGCCGCGTTCCGTGCTGCGCCACTCAGTTCAAGTAAGAAAAAACCCCGCGAATTTGACCCGCGGGGTTTCATCATTGCGCATTTCTCAAACGTGCTTCAAGCCGTGACGCTGGCTGTGATCCAGTCTTCAAGCTTTTTCTTCTGCACGATGGCGCCGGTGTGCTGTGCTGCGACCTTGCCGCCCTTGAAGAGAATGAGCGTCGGCATGGCGCGGATACCGTACGTCCCGGTTACCTTCGGGTTCTCGTCAACGTCGACCTTCACGATCTTGACCTTGCCCTTCATCTCCGCTGCGACCTGCTCAAGCGCGGGCGCCATGGCCTTGCAGGGCCCGCACCACTGGGCGTGGAAATCGACGAGCACAGGCTCTGTTGATTTCAGAACTTCGGCGTCGAAGCTTGCGTCGGTTACGGCGGTCGCCATGGAGGTCTCCTTTTGGGGGGATTCTGCTTGGGGGCATTCTACTTGGGGGAATTCTAATTGGGGCTTTTTGCAATCGCCCCTTCAATCTCACCGGGCGCCTTTTTCAAGGCCACCCTTAAACGTGCCTTTGCATAGGTAGGTATCGTCTCAGGTCGCGTCAAGGGTCGCGGTGTCGAGGTCCCACAGGCGCCCCACGTAATCCTTGAGTGTCGCCTCGGGGATTTCCATCAAACGTGGTCCGTCCGTCCAGAGCAGCGCCGCTTTGACGCGCTTGCCCGGATAAATCTCCCCGAGCGCCAAGACATACGCGGCAAGCTGATAGAGGTAGGCGGGCGCGACGTTCTCTGGCTTCAACGGCGGTGGGCGATTGGTTTTGTAATCGACGATCAGCACCTCGCGCTCGGTGACAGCAAGGCGGTCGATTTGCCCCGAGAGTTTGAGAGCCGGCCCTTTGCCTGATGGACGCGGTAGCGTTGCGGCAATTGGTACTTCAGCGCGGCTTGTGACTGAGAACAGTTCCCTGAATTCCGGCCGCGTCAAAATTGCGAGCGTCTCATTGACGATCGACGCCCGCGCTTTGTTTGTCAGGCCTATGCCGCGTTTTTCGACGAAGGCCGCTGCTGCGTCGCTGCGAAGATTTTCAGGTAGCGAGGGCAAATGTTCGAGCAGCGCGTGCGTGAGGGTGCCACGCAAAAACCGGTTGCCAGCGGCGAGGAGTGTTGGCGACGGCCGGTCGCGCGTTTCTCCGGGTGTGGCCTCACGCGTGACGATGGGCTCGCCTTCCGCGTCCGGCGCGTAGGGCTCAAGGCGAGACGGCGACAGCGGCACAGTCAGTTGCGGTTCAGCTGGCGCGCGGTGCTTAGCGAAATTTGGCAAGGGCTGGGCTGCGTGCAATCCCGCGGGCGCACTTTTTTCTTTGTCGGCCGGTTCGGATTGCGGGCCTTCGAGCCGTTTAACTTCGACGCCATCATGATATGCGAATGGCGTCATTTTCGTTTCGAGAGATTCCACGATGCAATCATACCAGCACCCGGCCGAGCGTCCCTTGCGGCCCTCGAAGCCTGCAATGTAAAGCCGGTCGCGCGCGCGCGTCATGGCGACGTAAAGCAACCGGTTGCGTTCCTCGCGATCGCGCTTCTCGTTGTCGCTGAGTGCCTGTTGCACGGCTTCGATGCGCGACGTGCCTTTGACAGCCCAAAGGATTGGTTTGGGTGTCCCGGGCGGGCGGGCGACATGATTGAGTTTGACGAGGCGCGCACCGGGACTCTCGCCTGACGCCGTCGTACAGGTATCGGGCAGAAAGACAATCGGCGCTTCGAGGCCTTTGGCGCCGTGCACGGTCATGACGCGCACTTCGTTGCGGCCATGTTCCATGTCGCGTTTGATCTCGCGACGGCCTTGGCGCATGGCGGCGAGAAATCCAGTCAACGAGGGCGGCGATCCATCATCGTAGCTGAGGGCGGCATCGAGAAACTCGTCAATCGCATCCGCCGATTCAGGTCCGAGCCTGTTCAGCATCTGCGCGCGTCCACCATCGCGATCGAGCAGGGCGGCAAAAAATTCGTAAGGCGGCGTGAAATCAGCTTTCGCGCGCCAGCGCTTCAGGGTCTCGGCCGCTAACCGCAACCTCGGCGCCGTATCCGCTTCAGCGAGGAACGCCTTCCACAGCGCGCCCTTGCGGGCAGGCGCCACACTTAACAGATCATCATCGGTCAAGTTGAAAAGCGGACTCTTGAGAACTGTGGCCAAGGCCAGATCGTCTTCCGGTAACGTCAGAAAATCTCCAAGCGTGAGGAGATCCTGCACAGCCACTTGCTCGGTCAACTGAATGCGGTCGCTCCCCGCGACTGCAATGCCGCGCGCCTTCAATGCCGCGACCATCGGAATGGCGAAGGGATTGCGTTTGCGTACCAGGATCAGCACGTCGCCTGCACGGATGGGCCGGTCGAGCGAGGGAAGCAGCTCGCCTTGGCTGATCCAATCGTCGATTGTTGCGGCGATGCGTTCGGCTACCCGGCTTGCGGGCGGCCGCTCAGACGTATCTTCCAGCGGCTTCCAAGGATCGGCGGGCTCCGTCTCGCCATATGTCTCAAGAGGCCAAATTTCGATGAGACCCGCTTGACCAAAGCGGCTGGCGATATGGCGGATGCTTTGCACTGATGCGGTAAGGCCCGGCGTGCGCTGAGGGTCTGCAAAAACGCTATCAACGGCGGCAAGGATCGGCTGCACGGTGCGGAATGACAAATTGAGCGGCACGTGACGCCAACCGGCTTGTACCTGCGCGGCGAATTGCGCAAAGCGCTTGCCCATGAAATCGAATTTTTCGGGTTCAGCGCCCTGGAACGAGTAGATCGATTGTTTTTCGTCGCCGACGGCAAAGACCGTGCGGACCGTGTCACGGGCACTGGCGCCAGAGAAGAATTCGCACGCGAGTGATTCGATAATCTCCCACTGCACCGGGCTCGTATCTTGTGCCTCATCGACCAGGATATGATCGAGACCGCCGTCGAGTTTGAACAGAACCCATTCGGCTGAGTCGGAAGTTTTCAGCAAGTTGCCGGTTTTGGCGATCAGGTCGTCGAAGTCGAGAGCGCCGCTCGCAGCCTTGGCGTCTTGATAGCGTTGCAGCACCGCGCCCGCGAGGCGGTAGAGCGCGACTGTCGCTTCAACAGCTGCCAGCGCTTTGCGTTCTTCGTTGAGTTTGTGGAAAGCTGATTGCGCGCGCTCGGCGGTTGCCAGAAGGTCTGCGCGTTCGTCGGCCAGCTTTTTGGTCATGAGACTGGTGCGCGGTTCGTGTTTGCCGGTTAGAAAATATTCGGCGAGGCAGGCCGCGCGCGGGGCTGCCGTTTTGTGAGCCGATGCGTCGCCCAGAATCCGGCCGTTCTTGATATCCGTCTTGCTGCCGCCCGCGAGGTAGTCGCGCAAACTTACAAGCTCCGCGTCACTCAGAACATTGGCGCCAGCCGTGGCGAGGCTTGCTTCGCTGGCTTTGACGCCAACACCCAGTGTCTTGCGTAGGAATTTCTCGGCCGCTGCAAAGTCGTCGTGCCGAGCTCCGTCGCCCAAGCGGCCCGCGGCGACGAGCCAGGCGCGCTCCGCGATGGCCTTGGTCAGGAGTTCGTCGAAATTCGAATCCGTGGCGTAGCGGATCGCGGTTTTGAGGGCCTGACCGAGTGATGAAGCCGGATCGGCTGTTGCTTCTTCCAGCGTATCGTTGATGGCGCGCTGCGTCGGTTCGCGACCCTTTTCGTCGTCGAGAATCTTGAACCCAGGAGGAACGCCCGCTTCGAGGGGAAAGCGCTGCAACAGTCTTTCGGCAAACGCGTGAATGGTCTGCACCTTCAGGCCGCCCGGCGATTCAATCGCGCTCGTGAACAGCGTGCGCGCGTGGGCGATGGATTTCTCGTCTGGTTTGGCGCCAGTCAGATCTGTCAGGAGCGCCGCAAGCTCCTTGTCCGTTTCCGTCACCCAAGCCGCCAGCTTGTCGAACACGCGTTTCGACATCTCGGCGGCTGCGGCTTTTGTGTAGGTAAGACACAAAATACGCTCAGGCCGCGTGTCCGCGAGAAGCAGGCGCAAAACGCGGTTGGTCAAAACGTGCGTCTTACCGGTGCCAGCGTTCGCACTCACCCAAGCGGAGGACAACGGGTCGGCGGCGTCCGACTGAGCGCTGCCGGTTTTATCGCGCGCAGCTTTGATGTCGTGCGCGGTCGCTGCGTTTGTCATGCTCACGCCTCCTCATCGACGTGGGCCGACCACTCGGCAACGCGGGCGAGGCCGGCGTAATCATCGTAGTCGTAGCGAAATCCTGGACGGCGCACGGCCCGGTACGGGGTCCGGACGTCATCGAAAGCGGCAACGAGACCGAGCACCCCGTCGCTGGCTTTCTGTGCAAGCGCGGCGATATCGTCCGCCGCGACGGTTTTGTCTTCGCCGGGCGGTTCGCCGCCTGACGCTCTGATGTAGCGCAGCCCCGTGACGGGACGGCCCGCGACGCCGGGGAAACCGGACGCCCCGAGCGCGATCGCAGCTTCAAGTGGCAATTGCGGAGATCGATTTGACGCGACGGCCTTGGCGTTGGGAATGACGCCGGTCTTGTAGTCTGTGATGATCAGGCCTTCGGCGCCATCGTCGATTCTATCGGCGCGCGCCGTCAAAGTGAACGCGCCACCAGGGGCTGCAAGCACAAGGCTGCCTGACGTTTCAGCGATGACTTTGGAAACGCCATTGCGGCGCTCCGGTTCTGTTTCAGCGAACCACGCCAGGAAACGTTGCAAGCGCGGCATCCAGAATGCGGCGACGCGCGGATGCCCGGTATAATCTTCAAGAACCTCAGTCGCTATTTTTTGTAAGGTGTCATAGCTATCGGCCGGCAAGGCATTCGGATGTGCGATGGCAAATCGCGAAAGAACTTCATGCACCAATCCGCCCCGTAAACTTTGATCCGGGGCCGTGCCAAGAACAGGCAACGGTTCAAGTTTTAAAATGGCACGCGCGAAAACCGCATAAGGATTGCGGATCCATTCCTCAACGCGCGTCACGCTCATGCGGCGCGGGCGCAACTCGAGTGCGGGCCTTGGATCAGGAGCGGGTAACCTGACGCGCGTTTTTTCGTCGATCTTGTCGCGCGCGCGCGCCCAGCCGAGCCAAGGGCGGTCAGGCGCCAAAGCATCGACGAGATCCAAGCCGTTGAGCAGAGCTTTGAGGCGCATCAGCCAGCGCGACGGCACAGTTGGCACGCCTTTGATTTTTTCCGCGCGCGTCAAGTACACGCGCTCGGCACCAAGGAATGATATGAAATCGTGGGCCGAGCGGCCGATGTCTTCTTCGGGAGACGGAAGTCCAAGCGCTGCACGCATCGGCCGGTTGAGCCAGGCGCCGGGTTCGGCTGCTTCCGGCCACGTGCCGTCGTTGAGTGATCCCAAGATCAACACGTCAGGTTGCTGCAAGCGCGCTTCGAACGGCCCCCAAATAGAAAGTCGCGGATGCACGGGCGTGCGCTCGCGCACATTCTCGCGGGCGAGCAGGCCCCGATAGAGATCGCCATAGTCATTGGCCGCAATCTTGAGCGGCGGCATGTTGTCGTCCAACAGTCCGGTAAAAAATGTGTTGGCAGCCTCTCCCGCTTCGCCTTGCCAAAGCGGATTGGCTGGCAGGTCGCCGCCCTCTTCAGCTGGTGCCGGTAGCGCAGCAAGCGCTTCTGCCGTTGCAATATGGGCCGCCGCCATTTCTTTCAGGCTCCGGTCGCGCGGCTTTGCGTAAACCGCGACGAGCGGCGCGAAGGCTACCACTAGTCGATCAACGAGTATCCGGGCGCCGTCCCAATCTTCTTGCCAGAGCCGCTTTACGGCCGGGTGCTGGCGTTCGTCTTCGGCATGAGCGCGGTTTGCATTTGAAAGCGCCGCCCTTACGCCTTCGATGCCGCGTCCCAAATACGGCGCGCGAAACGCCGCGAGTTCGAGCGCACGGCCAAAGCGGCGGATGTCGAACGGTTCAAAGCCAAGCCGGCAAAGCGGATGTTTGAGCAACGCCATCAATTCGGCTGGAGCGAAGCCGTTGCGAACCGCATTGATCGTGAGATTAAGAAATGCTCCAGGGACCGTCTTGACGAAGGGGCGGCCGGCACTGTCGTCAACGCGGATGCCCCAAGTCTGGAGCCGGATGGCGACGCGCCGCGCGAGCAGACGATCAGGCGAGACGAGGGCCGCTGTGCGTCCCGGCACTTCGATGGCATCGCGCAGGATGAGGGCGATGGCCTCGGCTTCGTCCTGGGCGCTCGGCGCTTCGATCAGCGATACGCCTGTCAGCGCGTCTTTCATCTCATTGCGATCAGCGTTGTTCGCGAAGTGGTGCCAGCGTTCGGTCGTAGCAGACGGGCGCATTGCTTCCGATACCAGCGCGCCGCGGGCTGCAAGGCGTTTAGAGGGCGCCGCTCCATGCAAAGTCTTGACGTCAGACCGTGTGGCGCCAAGCTGATCGAGCAACTTCTTAAGACCGAATTGGGGATGCTCGGGATGATCGGGGCTGATGCTATTCCAGCTTGTTTCATCAAGCGTGAGATCGAGCGCGGGCAGAACAATGGCGCCGTTGGGGAGTGCCGCCACCGCACGCATCAGCGTCACGGTCGCTGGAATGGAACCGGTGACGCCAGCAATGATCACAGGTGCGCTAGGCGGCAGTTTGGCAATGCGCTCTGCTTCTGCAAGTAACAGCGCATTGCGGCGTCCCACCTGCGATGTGAAGCCTTTTTCCGCAAGATGACGCGGCCAGGCGTCCGTGACGATTTCCAGGAATTGAACGGTCTGCTGCCAGTGGATGGCGAACGCCTCGGGTACAAGATCTTTGAGGTTCGAGAGCGAGACGTTTTCCGTTCCGACCAAGTCCATGAGGCTCGCAAGTTCCGCCGCGAGGGCTGCGGCTTGGGCCGGTGTATTGCTGGCCGCGCCCGCGCCGTCAGGATCGTCCTTCGCTTTGGCCTCGCGCCAGCGCTGCACAAGCTGCATGAGTGTGAGCGTGCGTTCCAACGGCGAGACGGCGGGCGGCAAATCAAGCGCACCTGTGCCAAGCGTCGTCAGGCCCGCAAGTCCCGAAAGCAGCGTGAGTTCTTCTTCGCCCTCCGATATGGGCCGGATGCGCGGCATCAACAGCGCCCGCGCGCCGGAGGCCGCTAGAAGCGCGTCTTGCATTGCGCGGGCGGCGCGGCGCGTGGGCAGCAACAAAGTGACGTCTTGCAAATTGAGAAAGTCAGGCTTTGGCCCGCCGGCCACCGGCAGATCACCATTAAAGAGCGCACGCGCCAAGCTAGAGAGAAAGCCCTCTCCGGGCGGCACCGTGTAGATATTGGGTTTCATTGGGGCCTTCATGGCCGCGCACCGGGGCGGCCGGTGACGAGGTGCTGATTGGCGATTTTGAGTTCCGCTTCCGCAAGTGCTTCGGGCGTGCCGACGTGCATCCACAGGCCATCAAGGCGGACGCCAAACAGGCGGCGCTTTTCGATTGCTGCGTTCCACAGCGTGTTGAGAGAAAAACACCCTTCTGGCGCATTCTCGAAAAGGCGCGGATGCGCAATCGAGACACCTGCAAATACGAAGGGTGCGAGGCGTGGACCGTTTTGGCGCATGAGATGACCATCGGCGTCCATGTGGAAATCGCCCTGACCGTCATAGCCCAGACTGCCCGTGGTCGTGGCGAGCAGCATGAGGCTGTCCATGTGCTCCTCATCCCAAGACGACAACAGGCGGCTGAGGTTACTGCCGATGCCTTCGATCCACACCGAATCGGAATTGTGGATGAGGAACGGCTTCTTACCGATGAGAGGGAGCGCCCGGACCACGCCGCCGCCGGTGTCGAGCAGAACGCCGCGTTCGTCGGAGATCTTGATTGCAGGGTTCGTTCGCGTTTTGAGATGAGCTTCAAGTTTGTCGGCGTGGTGATGCACATTGACGATGGCGCGTTTGATACCTGCAGCTGCCAGCCGGTCGAGCACGTGATCGATGAGGGTGCGTTCATTAAGGCGAACAAGCGGCTTCGGGATTGTATCGGTCAACGGACGCATGCGCGTGCCAAGTCCTGCCGCGAGGATCATCGCCGTATCTGGCCGTGCAGGTGAGCGGGGTTCTGTTGACATGCGGTGTTCTCCCAGGCCCACTTAGATGTGCAAGGCACGCAGGCGTGCTGCAACCGGCAGATGGAGATCGTACCACGCCTTTAGATCGGCTAGCTCCGGGTGCGCAAGGCCGCGTTCCAGATAGCGCCAGATACGCGGGATATGTGCCAGATATTGTGTTTTACCGTCGCGCATCGCTAGGCGTGCAAAAATACCGAGGATCTTGGTATTGCGTTGCGCGCCAAGTGCCGCGTAGCAGTAGCGGAATAGATCTTCCGAAAATTCTGCGTCATCCTTGCACACACTGGCGATGTAGTGTGCGAGGAGTTCAGTTTCTATTTCCTCGGGCACGTCGAGCCGCGCGTCCTGCAAGAGTGACACAAGATCGTAGGCGTGCGGCCCCAGCAGCGCATCTTGAAAATCGATGATGCCTGTGTCGCGCGGACTGAAGCGACCCTCGAGCACGATAAGATTGGGCGAATGATAGTCGCGCAGTGCCCAACCCTTTGGCGCGGTATCCAATCGAGTGAACACGGCCGTCCAAATCTTCACAAACTCTTCGCGGATGGACAGGGGCGGCGGCGCGCCGAGAAGTGCTGGCCAATACCAATCCAACAACAAATCCACTTCGATTTGAAGCGAGTCTTGGTCCATGAGCGGCAACGCATACGTGCTGGCATCGGGCAGGGGCATGGCGGCAGGCGGTGGCGACTTGCGCATTTCGACGAGCGCATTGACGCCGCGCTGCCACAGCGCCGCCTGATTGTGTCCGGCCGCCACTTCCCGGCCAAAAACGCGATCGCCAAAATCTTCGATGAGCAAAAAACCATTGGCAAGGTCTTGGGCATAGATCTCAGGAGCTGAGAACCCTTGCGCGCGCAACGCGTCGCCAACAGCAACGAATGGGCGCACGTCTTCGGCAAGATGTGCGATCTGGCTGTAAGGTAGTCCATTACGTACTGCGGGCCCGTCCGGTTGCTTTGGCGAATCCATCAGGATCGCGATTGAGCCGTCGCTTTTCTTGAGACGCGCATAGCGGCGAGGCGAGGCGTCTCCTTGAAGGTAAGAGAGCTTTGTGTCTGTGCCGCCCCATTCAGAAGCATCAAGAAAACTGCGAATGATGAGCAAGCGATCCAGACGGGCGGCAAGAGGCGCTCTGGCTTCGAGCGTAACATCACGCGTTGCGGGATCGCCGGTGTCATTGAGGTGCACAACGATTTGGTCTACCGGCAGGAGATCGGCGGCGCGCTCCGGCCATTCGATAACGGCAACGCCTTTGGTGAGCGCATGATCAAGTCCAAGCTCATGCAATTCCTCCGGTGCAGCCAACCGGTAGAGATCGAAATGCGCGACATCGAACCGGCCAGTGCTATAGGACTGAACAAGGGTGAACGTCGGGCTTGGGATCTCAAGATCGTTGCCGCCTGAAATGGCGCGAATGACGGCGCGGGCAAACGTGGTTTTTCCAGCACCCAGATCGCCCTTCAGCGCCAGCACGTCGCCGGGCTTTAAGGCAAAGGCGACGTCCTCCGCCAATCGGCAGAGTTGTTGTTCCGTCAGGGCGGGGAGTATCTTGGACGTCATCATGTGGCGCGAGTTTACGCGGCTCGCGACGGTCCCGCCAGGGTTCTGCGGCCGCTGTCCTCAACTGGAATCGGTCTTTCGGGAATATTAACGGTCACCCGCGTGCCACGATTCTCCTGGCTTTCGATAAGAATGTGGCCGCCGTGCAATTCGACGAGGCTTTTTACGATCGAGAGGCCAAGTCCGGCACCGCGATGCTTGCCGCCCTGGCTCTTGCTTTCGAAACGTTGGAACACCCGGTTGATCTGGTCTTTCGGGATGCCGACGCCGCTGTCTTCGACGGTAAAGACAATCTCGCCGGCCTCACGCCAGCATGTGAGATGCACTGTGTTCCCGGCCTTCGAGAAGCCGACGGCGTTCGAAAGCAAATTGTACAGCACCTGGCGCACGCGCGCTTCGTCCGCCATGAATTCCGTGACGTCGTCCGCGACAGCAATGTCGATGGTCAGCCGCGCTCTGATCGCGCGTTCGCGGACGCCAACGATAGCGGCATCGATGATGCTGCGGATGCCAACGGGCGCCAGTTTCAGATCGAGGCTGCCCGCGTCGATCGTTGCAAGGTCGAGAATGTCATCAATGATGGCGAGCAGCGTTTTCGAGGATGACATGATGTCGGCCACGTATTCGCGCTGCTTGTCGCTAAGATCGCCCATGAATGGGCTGGCCAGCAGTTCTGTAAAGCCGATGATATTCGTCAACGGGGTTCGAAGTTCATAAGAGATGTGTCCGATGAATTGCGTTTTCAGGCGGTCGGCGGCAACAAGTGCTTCGTTGCGCTCGACCAGGGCGCGCTCAGCGCGCTTGGCGTCGGTCACGTCAGCAAACGTGAGAAGCGTTGCACCGTCCGGCAACGGCATCAGGGCATAATCGATGACGCAGAGATCTGTGCGCACCATCTGTCCTTCGAAGGCTTCGCGCTCATCAAGAAAGGCGGTCACGGCGCGGGTGATGCGGGTCCAAATAGCCGGCGCGTCGTGCAGGGTCGTAGCCTGTGCGATCACGTCGTCGATGTGGGGGAGTTCGGACAACATGCGCGGCGCGATTTTCCAGATGCTCGTGAAAGCCGTGTTGAAGAGCTTTAAACGTCCGTCCGTGCCAAACACCGCGACGCCTTCCTTCAGGCTGTCGATTGTTTCGCGCTGTACGTCGATCAAGGCATTGTAACGGCTCTCGAGTGCGAGACGCTCGGTTTCATCTCCGAAGAGATACGTGACGCCGCCATCGGGGCGTTGTTCGGCAATGACATGCAGAATGCGCCCATCGGTCAGATGCCACCAGTCTTCAAGGCCTTTGCCGGTTTGGTAGCAGGCGAGTACCTTGGCTTTCCAATCGCGATAATTGACGACAGGGGGAAGTTTGCTCTGTTCGCGCAGGCGATCGAGAATGGCGCTGTCGCTTGGTTTTTCGCGTAGCCAGCCGGGATCGATCTGCCAAAACTTGTAATAGGCATCGTTGAAGAACACGAGCTGCTGGTCGCGATTGAATATCGCAACGCCCGTCGAGACGCGATCAAGCGTGCGGTCGTAAGCGGCGATCTGGCGTTCGAGTTCGCCCTGCACCGTATCGACGGCTGTCACGTCGATGGCCGCCCCTGCTGAAATATCGTCGAGGGGTAGCACGACGATGTCGTGGGGCTTGCGTTCGCCGCTGGTGACAATGTGCACGCGGTCGCGGTACTCCAGCCCTTGAGTGAGTGTCTTGGCGACGGCCTTGCGCTCGCGGCTTTCCAATAGCTCGATTTGCCGTTCGACGACTTCGGCTTGGCTTTGCGCTTCGACGGCGGCGGCATAGGCCGCGTTGACCCAGCTGATCCGGCCATCATTGTTTCTCAGCCAGACCGGCATCGGAAGCGTGTTCAACAACGCACGGCTCGATCGCATATCGCGCGCCAGTGTTTGATGGGTCTCAAGCACTTTGCTGAGTTCGAGCTTGTAACCCGAAATATCCTTGAAGCGCAGAACCGCGCGTCCGCCCGCTGCCCGGCCTTCGGCTTCGACGTGGCCAAGCGCAAGGGTGCGCAGTATGATGTTGAATGCGCGGCCCTGTGCGAACAGCTGATCTAGCGCGGCCTTTAGGGCTTGTGCGCTGGCGGCTTCCAGCCACTGGCCAAATCGCAAGACATCGGCCTGATGCTCGGGAAGCCCTGCTACTCCGTTAAGAGTGTGCGCGACGATGCGAACAGCCTGCCCTTGTTCCCAGAAGATCAAAATTTGCGGTTCGGCGCGAATGATAGCATCGGCCGCCGCGAGATTGCGGCGCAGCTGAAGACTTTCCGCCTTGGCCTGACGCGCCTCGCGCCGGGCGGCACTTGCAATGTGCCAGACGATGAGGCCGGCAATGAATCCGGCGCCCGCAACGATGGTAATCAACGATATGTGGCGCAAATCGAAAGCGTTTGGCTGAGCGCTGTCTCCGGAAACGACTGCGGCCATCAAGACCGTGATACATGCCATGGCGGCAAGCAACAGCACGGCGAGTTGCCGTCTCGTCGTCTCCTTGTTTGCCTTTTTCGCGATCACGCGCATTCGGGTCCGGGATTTCTATGTGGAACACCCGGCTTCAAACGCGTCGATACCGACGCCGGAGAGATCGTGGAACATCGAGACCATGCGGCAGGACCGCACGAATCACTTCATTCCAGTATGCGGGCGTTGTCGCGCCGTAGCCAGCCTGCTGGCGTCGCCAAAAAAAGAACGGCGCCAGAGTGTTCCTCTGGCGCCGCTAAAAGATGGGCCGCGCTAATTTCAGCGAATAGCCTTCGTGTGGCTCTGCGGGTTTCTCAATACCGGTAGTGGTCAGCCTTGAACGGGCCGTTCTCGGGCACGCCAATGTAGGCGGCCTGTTCGGGGCTGAGCTTGGTCAACTTCACGCCGATCTTGGCGAGATGAAGCGTTGCGACCTTTTCGTCGAGATGCTTCGGCAACGTATAAACCTTGTTCTCGTACTTCCCGGGGTTGGTCCAAAGTTCGATCTGGGCCAGCGTCTGGTTTGTGAAGGAAGCCGACATAACGAAGGACGGGTGACCCATGGCATTGCCGAGGTTCACGAGGCGTCCTTCCGAGAGCAGGATGATACGCTTGCCATCTGGAAACTCGATCTCATCGACCTGCGGCTTCACGTTGTGCCACTTGAGGTTCTTG
>JAYSVT010000185.1:0-17100 GCA_043718455.1 Hyphomicrobium sp. | reverse complement strand
GCTAACGGCCTTGGGTTTCAAGACAGTGCGTGTTGAAAGCGCGGCAGAAACGCGGGACCAATATTTGCGACGTCCGGATCTGGGATGCCGCCTCAGTGCGGAGAGCCAGCAGAAATTGGCGCCACTGACAGGTGCCAAACCAGAAATAGCGGTCGTTATCGGTGACGGGCTTTCATCAACGGCCATAACAAACAAGGCGGTGCTGATGCTAGAGGAGTTCCACGCCCTCATCAAATCCAACGGTTGGACCGTTGGCCCCGTGCTACTTGCAGGGCAAGCGCGTGTCGCACTCGGCGATGATGCAGGAGAGTTTCTGGGCGCAAAGGCAGTTGTTGTAACTATTGGCAGGTTTGTCGTCCCCGGACAGTCTCGGCGCCTATCTCACTAGGGGCCCGCGTGCTGGCCTCAAAGACGGTGAGCGCAACTGTATTTCGAACATTCGCCGGGGCGGCTTGAGTTACGATGAAGCGGCGTTCAAGTTGGGGTGGCTCGCGCGAGAAGCCTTCCGGCGGCGGATGACGGGCGTCGAACTCAAGGACGAGTCCCACTACCAACTCGAGAACGCGGCTGACAAAGCACGGTTAACTTAATGTCACGTCCGGCCGATGCGTGATAATTCTATTCATTGCCTTCGACGAGATACGGAGGTTTAACCTGCTGAATTCGTGCATTACGCCAAATTCATTGGCTGGTAAGTACAATTCCGCTATTATTAGGCAGTCTGAATAAGAGTGATCTCCAATCCCTTGAAAAACGGCCTCGTCCAGCGTTGGTCTCTTGTCCTCGGCATGGTTGCCATGTTGGGGGCGATTTTTGTTGTGCCGGTGCCTTCAGCTTATGCTGCGGCCGGTATGGCATCTTCTGCTTCGGCATCCCCGGGTAATATGCCCTGCCATAAGTCATCTGATAAGTCGGGCAAGGCCTGCCCTGATTGTCCTCAGAAGGCCTGCCCAAGCATGGGTGGCTGCCTCGCCAAGTGCTTGCAAACTTTGTCAGCGCTTCCAGCTGAGTCGCGCTTGGACCACAGTGCCGCCAGTTCGCGGATATTGCCCGCACCATCGCTGGTGCCAGCAAGTTCCCTCATCCCGCCTCTTCTTCGGCCTCCTAGCGTCTGAACCGCGCCCGACGGGCGTGACGCACGGCTGCGGCTAAAGCCGCCCCATGCAAGTGCGTTGTCCATGGTGGCCAGCGCGAGGGTTCACGACAACTGGATACATTAAAATGCAACGCAAGACCTTGCGTGCGGTAGCCATTGGCGCCGCGCTGCTCACGATGGCCGGAGGGTGGTTGGCCTACAATGGCAGGCTTCGGCTGCCCATGCATGCCACCGAGCACGCTATCGAGCATGGCGGGAAGATTGACACTGCCGCTGTTCCTGAACCAGCGCCCGAAAAGCGCAAGGTTAAGTTCTACCGCAATCCGATGGGGCTTCCGGATACATCGCCAATGCCGAAGAAAGACTCGATGGGTATGGACTACATTCCCGTCTACGAGGGCGAAGAGTCCGATGACGGGTCAGTGAAAGTTTCTCCTGGCAAGATCCAGCGTACCGGTGTTGAGGCCGTCACAGTCGGCAAGCGCGTGATCGCCCGCACACTCAAAGTTCCGGGCGTCGTTCAGCTCGACGAACGGCGGATCTCGGTTCTCGCGCCGCGCTTCGATGGTTTCGTCGCCAGCGTTGGTCCCCCCACGACCGGCACGCACGCCAAAAAGGGCGATGTTCTGGTGACGGTGTTCGGCCAAGCTGTGCTTGATCAAGGGGCGCGGCTTGTCATTGAACAAAAGGCGGGCGGGCGTGGTGATGACGCAGAATCGGGTTCGAACAAAAAGGCGCTCATAGGCGGCGCCATCGGAGCACGGCGGCGGCTTCTTAATCTCGGCGTCCCGGAGGACTACATTGAAGAACTCGAGCGCGACCGGCGCGTCCCCGACACCCTGACATTTCGCGTGCCAAATGACAGCACTGTTCTTGAACGCAACGTGGTCGAAGGGCAGGCCTTCAAGGCGGGAGACATCCTGTTCCGCCTCGCTGACCATTCCCACGTTTGGATCATGGCTGATGTCCCCGAAGGCGACATAGATGCGCTCAGTCCCGATCAAACTGTAACAGCGACGACCCACGCCCGTCCCGGCCGTATGTTTAGCGGCAAAGTGGCGGTGATCTATCCGCATCTCATGAAGGAGACGCGCAGCGCGCGCGTGCGCATCGAGATACCGAACCCCGATCTTGCCCTGCTGCCGGACATGTATGCTGACGTGGAAATTGGAACGAGCACGAACGAGAACGTTGTAGCAGTCCCTGTCAGCGCCGTCATCGATAGCGGCAACAGGCAAGTCGTGTTGATTGATCTGGGAGAAGGCCGTTACGAGCCGCGTGATATCAAGCTTGGGCGAAAAGGGGACGGTTTCACCGAAGTCCTAAGCGGCGTTTCCGAAGGCGACAAAGTCGTCGTCAACGGCAACTTCCTCATCGACGCGGAAAGCAATCTCCAATCGGCTTTGAAAAGTTTCTCGGCACCCGCAAAGCTGGAAACCATGCCATGATTGCCCGTCTCATTGCCTGGTCAGCCAAAAACCTCGTACTCGTGTTCATTGCGACCGCCTTTGCGGTCGTCGCTGGCGTTTGGGCCGTGCGCACACTACCGCTTGATGCCATCCCCGACCTCTCGGATACACAAGTCATCGTCTACACCGAGTACCCTGGCCAAGCTCCGCAGGTGGTTGAGGATCAGGTCACCTATCCGCTGACGACGTCAATGTTGACTGTGCCGCGCTCCAAGGTCGTGCGTGGATTTTCATTCTTCGGCGTCTCATTCGTCTACGTCATCTTTGAGGATGGCACCGACATCTACTGGGCGCGTTCGCGCGTGCTCGAATATCTCAATGCGGCCGCCAAGCGAATTCCGGCAGGCGTGACGCCAACGCTCGGACCCGACGCCAGCGGGGTCGGCTGGGTTTACCAATATGCCATTCTCGGTAAGAACAAATCCCTGGCGGCGTTGCGTTCGCTCCAGGACTGGGAAGTACGCTTCGGGCTTTCGAAGGCCGAGGGCGTGGCGGAGGTGGCAAGCGTCGGCGGCTTCGTCAAACAATATAATGTCGTGATTGATCCCGGCCGGTTACGATCGCTCAGTATCCCACTTGCGAAAATCCGCGACGTTATCCGCGGTAGCAACATGGACGTCGGCGGCCGCACGCTCGAACTCAGCGAACATGAGTTCATGGTGCGCGGGCGCGGGTATCTCAAGGGCATTGGCGACATTGAAAACATCGTGGTCAAGGCCGATGGCGGCACGCCCGTGTTGATGAAGGATGTCGCGCGCGTTGAACTGGCGGGCGACGAACGGCGCGGGATAACTGAGTTGAACGGCGAGGGTGAAGTGGCGAGCGGAATTGCGTTGCAACGCTCGGGCGCCAACGCGCTGACGGTCATCGAAAACGTTAAGAACCGACTGAAGGAAATCGCGCCCTCCTTGCCTGAGGGTACGGAAATTGTGCCGGTCTATGATCGCTCCGAGTTGATCCATCGCGCTATTGCCACGCTCAAATCGACGCTATTGGAGGAAAGCCTTGTCGTCGCGCTGGTTTGCTTTGTGTTCCTGCTCCACGTGCGCAGCGCTCTGGTTGCCATTCTGATGTTGCCTGTCGGCGTTTTGATGTCATTTCTGGCCATGCGGTTGCTTGGTATCGGTTCCAACATCATGAGCCTTGGCGGCATTGCCATTGCCATTGGCGCCATGATTGATGCCGCCATCGTCATGATCGAAAATGCACACAAGCATCTGGAACGCGCCGCGCCTGATAAGCCACGCACTGAAATTCTCATCGAAGCAGCAACGGAAGTAGGCCCGGCGCTGTTCTTTTCGCTTCTCATCATCACGGTTTCATTCTTGCCGATTTTTACGCTCGAATCGCAGGAAGGACGCCTATTCGGCCCACTCGCCTTCACAAAAACCTTTGCTATGGCGGCCGCGGCTATTCTCTCGGTCACGCTGGTGCCGGCGCTGATGATCTTGTTCGTGCGCGGGCACATCATTCCTGAAGCCAAGAATCCGCTCAACCGGGCGCTCATCGCCGTTTACCGGCCGGTCATCCGGGCGGTTCTGAAGGCCAAGACGCTGACGATTGCTTTGGCTGTTCTGATCCTGGCCGTGTCGATATGGCCGGCGACACAAGTTGGCCGCGAGTTCATGCCCAACCTTGACGAAGGTACGCTGCTGTACATGCCAACAACGCTGCCTGGACTATCGGTCACAAAATCGGCTGAGTTGCTCCAAACGCAGGACCGCATCATCCGCACATTTCCCGAGGTCGCCTCCGTTTACGGCAAGGCCGGACGGGCGCAGACGGCGACGGATCCTGCTCCCATTGAGATGTTCGAAACCATCGTCAATCTTAAGCCTAAGGAGGAATGGAGGCCCGGCCTCACCGTTGATGTGCTCATCCAGGAAATGGACAAGGCGCTGCAATTCCCTGGCGTGTCAAATGCCTGGACCATGCCAATCAAGGCCCGCATTGACATGCTCGCGACGGGTATCCGCACGCCCGTCGGTGTCAAAGTCATCGGCAAAGATTTGTCCGCGATGGAGAAAGTTGCGCGTGAGGTCGAGACTGTTCTGAAAACTGTGCCTGGAACCTCCAGCGCTTATGCGGAGCGCGTGACGGGCGGATACTATCTCGAAATCCTGCCTAATCGTGACCGAATGGCGCGCTACGGCCTAATGGTCTCGGATGTGCAGGATGTTGTGGCGATGGCGCTTGGTGCGGAGCCTATCACGACCACAGTTGAAGGCCGCGAGCGCTACACGGTTGCCATTCGTTATCCGCGCGATCTGCGCTCGGATCCGCAGGCGATCGCCAAGGATGTGGTTGTGTCGTTGCCGGGTGGCGGCACGGTGCCTCTCGGTGAAGTGGCGGATATCAAACTTACGCAGGGCCCGATAAGCATCCGCACTGAGAATGCCAAACTCGCAACCTACATTTTTGTCGACATCCGCGATCGCGATCTCGGTGGCTACGTGGCGGACGCCAAGAAGACCGTGACAGAGCAGGTCAAGCTACCTCCGGGCACGTATTTGGTCTGGAGCGGACAGTTTGAATATCTGGAACGCGCCGAGGCCCGGCTTAAGCTTGTGGTGCCGGTGACGCTGATGATTATTTTCCTGCTGCTCTATCTCAACTTTCGCCGCCTGACCGAGACCCTTATCGTTATGCTGTCGCTGCCGTTCTCTCTCGTTGGCGGGTTCTGGTTGATATGGTGGCTGGGTTTCAATTTGTCTGTGGCGGTTGCGGTCGGCTTCATCGCGCTGGCGGGCGTTGCCGCTGAAACGGGGGTCATTATGCTGATCTATCTCGACCATGCGGTCGAGGAAGTCCGCGCAAAGTGCCGGGACGCGAAGCGTACGTTCACACGCGCTGACCTCTATGACGCGATCATGATTGGTGCCGTGGAGCGCGTGCGGCCGAAAATGATGACGGTTGTCGCGATCATGGCAGGCCTGTTGCCCATCATGTGGAGCACGGGCACCGGATCGGAGGTGATGCAACGCATTGCCGTTCCCATGATCGGCGGCATGATATCATCGACGTTGCTGACGCTGGTGGTCATCCCGGCGATCTACGGATTGATCAAGGGCTGGAAACTGCCTGAAGCGCTAAATCAGAGAGTCGGGGATCTGGTCGCCACGGCCTAGTATCTGCGCGGACATTTTTGAAGGACTGGGTGGAGTTCAAAATTTGGTTGCGGGGGCCTGCAACGCTCAATGTCGCGCCCCGGTTTTCGGATTGTTCCACCGTCAGTGCGGCCAAGTTCCCATGAGTTTGAGGCGCATCGGGCCGCCGTCTTCTCCGGGCGTCACGACGATATGGTCAATCAACTCTCGCACCAGCGCTACGGCCTCGCGCGAGGCCGCGTCGCCTTTAGCCAGAGCGGCGTGTATATCGGCCACCTTGGCGCTGTAGCGGTTGGGGGCCTTCGGGTGCAGGGTGAGGACCTCGGCACCGTCGGCGGCCGCCACGGCGCTGGCACCTTTTCGGCGTTGAGCCGCCCGGCGATGGCCAAGGGCGAAGCGCCGTCGACGTATTCTGTAAAGATGCGCCGTACAATCGCCGCTTCGACCTCATTGATCCGGCGTTTGCCACGCTCCGCGTCGCCAGCGACGACGTCATATCCGTAACAGCGGCCTCCCGGGATACGTCCGGCCTTAACGCGGCCCACTTGTCCGCGCCGTGTCTTCTGCGCGAGGTCGGCCAGGAACATTTGAGACACGATGCCCTTAAGGCCGACGTGCATGGTTCCGACTTCGCCATCGGCAAGCGTGACAATGCGAATTCCGAGAAACGACAAATCGCGATACAGCGCGGCGATGTCGGCAAGGTCGCGAGAAAGCCGGTCGAGCGATTCGGTAAGCACAGTATCGAAGCGGTGCTCCTGCGCAGCTGCTATCAGATCCAGCAAGCCAGGCCGGTTTTTGAGGGACGATCCAGAAATCGCCGCGTCGGAATGGACTGCGGTGACGCTCCAGCCGTGCCGGTTGGCGTGTTCGTGGGCCGCACTAATCTGGTCTGTTATCGACCGTTCGTCCTGCAATTCGCTAGAGAAACGGGCATAGATGGCGACTCGCATTCCCTCTCGGGTCCCCCCTGGTGCGTTCTCGTTGGCGTGGTCTTCGGCGGCTTGCTGACGGGCAAGCGCGATAGCAAGCTCGCGGACGATTTGATACGGACTTCGAGCCGAAGTCGAGGCCTTTTTGCCCTCGCTATCAGTATGTCTTGAGTCGTCGGACATTGCCTTGCGAAGCCCTGCTTTGTTTCGCAATGACGGTAATTCAAGGTCGAACGTAAAAGGTGGACGCGAGTTCTTCGACTCGCGTCCAGGCCTACCAGAGTTTAATACAGGTCCCTTCGTCAATGGCTTGGCGCCATTCTCTGGAGTCAGGCACGCGCGTAGCGCCTGCCCTTAGTGCTCCGAATGGCCCGCCCAGTGCATCGTGAAGTTTTTTGGTTGCGACGACCAAGAGAGTTTTTCCCGTGGCGCCTGGTGTTTCTTTTCGCTTCGCTTTTGTGAAGGCGCGCTTCACTCGCGCGATGGCCGCGTTAAATCCGTCACCTTCCGGGTTCGAGCTCACAAATCCCGGCTGCATGACGCGTGCGACAACTTCGAAAGCCTTTTGCTTACTGTGTTTCTGCCATGGACAACACGCACGAGCGAGTCCGCCGCCGCGTAACCAGACGCACCGCCGCAGCCAGCAACGTTTGGCCACGACACACTGCGACATGCCTCGGCGGACGACAGCGCCAAGGATAAAATCATCGAAATGCAGGGTGTTGAGATCACGTTCTTGCGTCAACAAATCAGCGTCAAAGATGAACAACTGAAAGATGCGTCCGAGCGTTCGCGCGAGACCAACATTCTTATTCAAGGTTTGCAGAACATGGTGCTGACGTTGCAAGCGCCGCTCGGCGAATTTACGCGACGCTTGACCGGAGAGGCGGCACCGCAGTCGAATTCCGTTCCCGGATTCCCGCCGCGCCAGCCGTAATTTATTCCCCCAGAATTATCCACGTAGCCCGCGCCGTCATCGCGGGCAGGTTAGCTCCCGCTCTGCTATGATGCCGTTACCACTCTATGAAGACCATGATAAAAAAGGAGACCGAGAAAGCGGACGCAACAGTGACTTCTGCTGCTGCACCACGCAACAGGCCAAGTCATTATCCGCGTATCCCGGGTGCCGAGACGCTGACGCAGGAAACCAACATCCTCAAGGCCGAGGGCTTGCTGTTCGACTTCCGGCGCAAGCACCAGGACAAGAAAATCTGCGAGATCACCGTCATGGACGGCGACGGCTACAACGTCTCGATCGAATGGCATCCGAAGTACGGACGCCCGAGCACGGTTGCGTATTTCGTGCTGCAAGCCCTCTTCATCAAATCGACTGCCGAAGGCCGGCCGTTTCCTGCTTCCGTCGCTTTCCGCCAAAACGACATCGTCCGCCTCATCGGGCGCACTGATAGCGGCAAGACCCACAACGACATCGCACTGGCTATTGCGCAGTTGAAACGCGTGTTCTTGAAGGGCCGCTTTCACGACAAGGGCAAGGGCGAAATCCGCGAAGTTGAATTCGGGGTCCTTGCGCCGTCATCGGTGCTCGTGCGCGACGACGCCACTAACAACGTCACCCAAGGTCTCGTCTACTGGGACCCGCTTATCGTCCAGAGCATGAACGACGAACACTGGGCGGCATTCAATTGGAGCAAGATGAACGAACTGAGTGCCGTCGAGGTCGCACTTCACAAGCGGCTCTTCTACCACTTCTCCAACATTGCCGGAACCATTGTCTCCGAACTCGAACGCAAGGGTCTCGCGACACCGGAGCGCGTCAAGAGCGAACTCGGCAAGATTACGTTCAATAAGAACCTGGAAGAAATGTTCCGCACCTGGCTCGGCGGCATCAAACCGCAAGTGCGCCCGAGCGAATTGAAACGTGAGCATGGTCCGAAGTTCGACGCTCTCAAATCGCACGGTCTCGTCGCGCACTGGTCACTGCGCCCAAGTGCCGGGCGGCGCGGCCGCACATTCGTCGCCCGCCCCGGCAAGGGCTTCATCGACCGGATGTTCAAGCCGGTCTACGCAATCACGCCTGCCATCTCCCGCGCCTTGATGCAGATCGAGGCCGTGCGCCAGGCCATCGTCGATCTGCCGATCGATGTCAGGCTATTGAAATCGCTGCGCGAGACCGCGAGGCTGGCAGCGACGCATTACTCGACCCAAATCGAAGGGCGCGCCGCCGCTGCCCAGCACCACACGTCTGTCTCTTGGTTGTAATGCGGCACCGAAAGTTCGACCGGCGCGAAAGTCCTGACATCGGTGTGTGGCATCGGCCGTCTTGCCTCTGCAAAAAAAGAGCCCGGCCACTTGGAAGCGGCAAGGCTCATCTATCACAAACATCGGTCTTGGCCTCAGCTTCTCGCTGCGGTTTCCACCAGTGTTCGCATGTCCTCAAAGTGCCGGCGTGATTCGTCGCCACTGTGTGTCAGCAAAACATTTCCTCGCCAACAGCATCGCGACTGGCGCCGCCGTCTACGCGATCCTCTCGGCGTTTCCGCCCGTATCCGCGCTCTTCAATCCGGCAATGACGCTTGTCGCGCGGCTCTCGGGCTGGATCAGCACGAGCGATGCCATTGCCTACATGGTCGCCCAAGTCACTGGCGCTATCGCTGGCGTGGCTCTCGTCCACCTCATGTACGCGGTGCCGGCATTGCAGACGTCCGCGGCGGTCCAGCTCATTCCAAATCTCTGGCTCGCCGAAGGTCTTGCAACGTTTACGCTGGTCCTGACGGTTCTTGCGCTAATGAAGAGCGCGCCGGACCGCGTTGCGGGCGCCGTCTCGCTCTATGTGCTTGCCGCCTTCTGGTTCAATGCCTCGCTCAATCCCGCAGTGACCATTGCACGCTCGTTCACGGCCACGTCGACGGCATCGCACGGGCCGACGTACCGTTGCTTATCGTTGCGCAGATTGCCGGCGCGCTGCTCGCGGCGGGTGCCGTGCGCTGGGTCTTCAGTGGACCAGAAGGAAACACCAAATCCGCCGGGTAGACAGGTGTCTGCCGCACTTACGCGCTTTTTTTAAAAACTCCAACTCTTGTCAAAACGGTGAGTGCGGCCCACGTCCGCGACGGGGCAGGTCTACCTCAAGCTTCGGAAGTGACTGAAAAAACTCCGGCAGCTATGCCCTCATCTTTCGCCGGAATACGGAGGGGACACCTTTCCATCCGACGGGCCAACTGCTGAAGTGTGTCGCTCAAAGATAAGCTTTTGAATTTGCGTCTGTTCCTGAGGCAACATTCACCCGTCACTCAATTCATATCGCCGATTGACGTGGACGCAGCGGGTAAAGCAATTTCGTCCATCTGATTTTCCAGAGGACAAGCAGTCCATTGTGTCTGTTGGTAATCCCCCCTCCCACTAACGGGATTTGAAGGTAGAATTTTCTCGGCGCCGAGGCTCGAGGAGGTTCGAATGCGAAAGAGCAGATTTACCGAGACCCAGATCATGGGAATTTTGCGCCAGGCGGAGGGCGGGCTGGCAGTCGCCGATCTTTGCCGCGAACACGCCATCAGCAACCCGACGTTTTACAAGTGGCGCTCGAAGTACGGCGGCATGGACGCCTCGATGATCTCCGAGATGAAGGGGATCGAGGACGAGAACCGGCGTCTGAAGAAGATGGACGCCGAACTCAGCATGCAAAACGAACCGCTGAAGGAGGCCTTGGGAAAAAAATAACCCGGCCATCCCAGCGTCGGGAGATGGCCGCGCGTGCTGTGACGCACAAGGGTATCAGTATCGCGCTCGCTTGCCGGACTTTTAGCGTGAGCGAGACCTGTTATTGCTATCAGCCGAAGCTCGACGCTGAGAATGGGCGCGCGCCGCGCCCTGGTTTGCGACAGCAATCAATAGTGGACTACTGATCTCAGTCCGACGGCTGCGACATTTGCTTGAGCATCGGTGGCCCGCGCGCTCGCAACATGGCCGCCAGGATGCCAATAGTATTGAAAGTCGGGCTGTATCTTCCAGCCCGCCGCCAATTGAAATGTGTAGCTCATCTCGAACAACAGTTCGAAGTCGCGAGTGGGGATCAGTACCCCACTTAAATTTTCGAGATCGCGATCAAACGCGGCGGCATCATCGGAAATTCTAGTATATGCCACACCAATTGCCAAGACGTCATCGGGCCGGACGGCGGACAAACCAGAAAATGTGAAACCGGCTTCGGCATAGAAATCAATCTGGTTTCTGTCCGGCGGGCTTGCGGCTACGCGGCTGAATAGGTGAATGCCCTTATCCGATGACTCTGACACACGGTACAGCATCTGATAGATCACGCCATAGATGCCATAGTTGCCGTCATGTTGGAGTGGCGCGCCTGAACTCGCAGGGCTTGCCAACGGAACGCCCATCGCATCTAAGCGCTGATCGTCGAAAGATTTGAAATTGTACCAACCGCCCAACTTGAATGTGCCCGGCAGGCCGATATCGTAGTCGTGCGCGATTTCAGTCATGACAAGCGGTGGATCGCTGATGCGAAAATCGACGCAATGCTTGTTGCAGCGCTGCGGATCGCCGTCACACGGCCCAACCGGATCGCCATTGTAGATCGCAGCCAGTACGTTCCAATTTTCGTATGGCTGGATTTGCAGCCGGACACCCGGCGTTGCCAGGGGATAAATGGGTCCCCCGTTCGGCAGGTTATCGGTCATCAGCGTATTCCATCCGAACGTCGATGAAATCAGCGACGCCGAACTGTCGAGGGTGGCAAACTCGGCGTCGGCGGCGAGCTGACCGAAACGGAGAGTAACCTTCCCGTCCGAGAAACTTTGCTCAAACCAGCCCTCAAACAGCTTGAGCAGAGGTGTCGCTTCGATATGACTGACTGCGGCGATGGTGCCGGTGCTCTCAAGCGTGATACTTGTTCCGTGAGGCCGATAGACGTTGGCATGAAAGCTCAGACCGTTCCAGCCGGCGAGTTTCTCGAAATCGATGTTTGTTTGGACATCCACAAGCCCGTGGAAATGCGCTTTACGCTCGATGCCGCCGGAGACAGTTCTGAATAGTTCGCCGTAGTAGGTCAGGCCGTATTCTATTCCTCTCGCCGAAAGCGCTGCTCGGACGCCACCCGGATCGGCGTGTTCTCCAGACAAGTTGGCTGCGATCGAGTCTTGCAGCAAGTTCTTGGCGTCACTGTCGGCCGCCAAGCAAGGATAAGTCAGCACGAGACTCGCAATCAAACAGCCGATCAAACGAATAAGAGGTGTCATTCTAACAAGTCCGATCCGGCTGTCGCTTGCCCGATACTGACCGGATACTAGTTCGGCAATTCTGACAACATTGTCATTGGCATTTTTCTGAAAATGGCTTCGCGCCTCGTGGCAAGCCTGACACACAATCTGAATACAACCTGTTTGCTAGAGTCCATGTCTGTCATCAGTTTGTAATTTTATGGGCCGGACCCACAATCTGGACCTAGGTCTACCGGTCTCCAAATTACGCGTCCGTAACGGGCCTGTAATCGAAACGTCATGGCGCGAAGGATAGCGTTGCACCCACTAATGTGGAGTGAACGCATGTCGTATTTATTCGCCGATAGGCAGCCTTGCAGCCGCGAAGAAGTTGAGACCGGACAGGCGGAGCCCAAACTACCGGATGCCGGCGTAAACCTGGACGCTGGCCGCTCGAACGTCATACCGCTACCGGCTATTGCACCCCCCGAGATTGAGCCCCAAGCGTGGCAGCCGCCCAAAGAAGTTATCTGGATGGGCCACCGGCAGCGCGTGCTTGCACTAAGCGCAATTCTATTGCGCCGCCTTTCCGAGCCGGATTCGCTAAACACTCACACCGGCACCAAGCTCCCAATTCGAAGACAAGCGGCCCTTGCGGGCTTGAAGATTCAGTAACACGTACTTTAGTGGAGTAGTCCCATGGCAACGCAGTTTCAGCCCAAACCCTTCGTCATCAATCTGAACGATCTGGTTTATTTGCTCGCGCAAGTGAACTTTCATCCAATGTTCGATGCGAATGGAAATGCTGTCGTCAATTGGGACGGCACATCGGTCGTTTTTGACGGTAAAGGCGCCGCCTACGACCTGACAGGCCTGACGCAGCAGCAGGCATGGCATGCCTACGGCCGCGGCTTCCCTTCGGTGTCTGCGCCGATTGGCATTCGCGATGTCAGCGGTTTGCATAACAATCTCTTCGGAACGCAAGCCGACTGGGGCGCGGTCGATGTGCCCTTCCGGCGCGATATCCCGGCCGATTTCGACAACTACGTTACCACGCCTGGCGCCAACTACGGCACGACCGTAGATGGGAATGGCATCGTCACGCAATCGAGTGTGATCGACTACATGCCGCGCATTATCAGCAATACGATCACGACCGGCGGCGTCAATCTACTCAAAGACGGCAGCGGTCATTATGTCGAGTGGGATTCCGCGCGCTATGGCTCAGACGCGGCTTATGCGAGCATCATCGATGCCTCGGGCGTCGATACGTTGCAGCTGGTCGAAGGTGCGAAGATTGTCGCGCCGGTCAATACCGAAGTGGCTGTCCTCGATGCCAATGGCGATCCCCTCGTATGGAACTTGACCCAATATCAGACAAGCGTGGTTTACACGACGACACTTGCCGTCTTGGCGGCCACCAGCTACGGCGGATTGAAAGACGCGACAGGGGGCACCTTGGAGGAAGGCGAAGCTATCTGGTATCGCCCCATTCCCGGCGGAGCGCTCGTCAATACTTTGCAGACCTATCAGCCGGATGTTCTCGCCTACAAGCAGCTCATCGATGCCAATGTCGATTTCAGCGCGGGATTCCCGGCGAACAACACACCTATCGTGACGACGGTTTCCGAAAGCGGCTACGGTCTGCTCGAACAGCTTGGTCACATCGACTTTCAGAATCCGAATTCCGGCGAATTTTTCATCGGCTCTGAAAATCCCGGCGTCGCGCCCGTCAACAGCTGGTTCGCAATCTTTGGTCAGTTCTTCGATCACGGCCTCGACAAGATCGGTTCTGGTGGACAAGGAACCAAGATCACCGTCGCGCTCGACACCTCAGATCCGCTTTACCGCGCGCCGGGTACCAATGGACCGGGCGACCAAGGCAACACCTCGATCAAGGTGAGCCGCGCTACCGTTGCCGGGGCCGATGCCAACGGCGACCCGAACTACGTCAACCACACGTCGCCGTTTATCGATCAGAGCCAGACTTACGGGTCGGTGGATCAAATCACTAGCGTGCTGCGTGAATGGGTCTCGACCGATGGCGGCACAACCTTCCATGCAGGCATGGAGTTGTTCGACGGCACGACGCTCGTAGACAGTTGGATACAGCGAACGCCCGTTTACAACCCAACCACGGGCCTCACCGAAGTGACCGCCACAGAAGTCCACAACACCCTCCCAACACTGGACGAATTGCGCGCGCATGTTCTCCAAACGGGGCGCGCCGCGCTCAATTGGGAAGACGTTCTCGACTTGCGCAATCGCGATGCGAGCGGACAGCTTCTCGACTCCGATGCCAACACGGCGGGCGTGCAAACGGCGAACTCCGGCCACGCACTCCTCCTCGATATGAACCCGCACTTCGACGACGCGACGGTTGCCGGCGGGCACATGGATCAGGCCAAGATCCAGTCCGCAGTACAGTCGCAGACCGGATTCGACACCGCAACCGTTTCCCTCACATTCACTAATGGAATGCTTTCCTCGATTACAGTTGACAACACGGCATCTGGAGGCACGAGCGAGACGCTCAATCTCTTCAAGACACCTGCTCCAGGCTCCACGGGTCTCGTCAACGTCACGAACTTCTCGATTGTCGGCACGAACAGCGCGGCTATGCAGGCCGCGGCCAACGAAATACTCTTGGCGTCCGTTGGCGACCATTACGTCGCCGGCGACGGGCGCGTGAATGAGAACTTTGGTCTCACCTCCATCCACCACGTCTTCCATGAGGAGCACAATTTCCAGGTAGAGAACCTCAAGAGCTGGATCTACCAGCATGATGCCAACAATTCTCCGTTGGATCATGCAGGCCTCCACGCCTGGCAGATCGACACAGGAACGCAGGACGCAAACGGCAACTTCACCTATGGCCTCGGAGGAGCGATCGCCTGGGACGCCGACAAGATGTTCAACGCGGCGAAGCTCATCGTCGAAATGGAGTATCAGCACGCCGCCGTCGATCAATACGCGCGCACCATAACCCCGCGCATTCAGGAGTTCGTTGGCTACTCGTCGGGCGTAGACGCCACGATCTCGCTCGAATTTTCGCAGGTGGCGTTCCGTTTCGGCCACTCGACCATTCGCGAGACGATCGACACGATCGATCCTGCAGGCTGGATGATGGGCAACGTCACGCGCTATGCGCTCGAAAAGGCGTTCCTTGCACCGCAGACTTATGCCGAAGAAGGCGTCGCGGCCATCACGCTCGGCCTCGCGCGCCAGCAGATGAACGAGGTTGACGAATTCATAACGCCGGCCTTAACCCAAGGTCTGCTCGATTTGCCGCTTGACCTAGCAGCAATCAACATTGCGCGCGGGCGCGACCTCGGCATCCCGACCCTCAACGACTTCCGCGCAGCGATTGGGCTGACCGAGTACACAAGCTGGACCGACTACGGCGCGGGCATGATTCATCCGGAATCGCTCGTCAATTTTATCGCCGCTTATTCGTTCAATGGCGACGTTGCGAAGGCGCAGTTCATTCTTGATCTGGCTGATGGACTGCCCGTTGGTGAAAATCCGTTTGCCGATCCTGTCACAGACTCGGATGCGATTGCCTTCCTCATTAACAACGACGGCGCCAACACCGAGTTGAATGCGGCACGCACAGGGTTCGATCACATCGACTCTTGGATCGGCGGCCTCGCCGAAGCGCACGTTCCAGGCGGCCTGCTCGGCGAAACGTTCGACGCCGTATTCGTCGCGCAAATCCAAAGCCTCATGGACGGCGACCGCTTCTACTATCTCTATCGCTTGTTCGGCACACAGATTAACGAAGAGGTGAACAACGGCCAGTTCAAAGATATCGTCGAGCGCAACACGGGTCTTGAGCACCTCAACGGTTCGATCTTCGCCTACGCCGACAAGTACTACGACTTCACGCGCGACGCCGATCTGAACACAACCGGCGTCCAAAACAACTTTGCCGATCATGCTTATGGAACGTTGACCGTTGCAGGTACCGGTCTCGGCATCTTCTCGGATGGAGGCGGCAGCACGCTCAATAACGGTTCGACAATCACAGTCGATGGGCAGCAATACATCCGCGACGTGCGCCCTGAGCTCAACCCGGCGCAGGTCCACACCGTCGAAGGCACGCCGACATCAGGCGCAGACTCCCACGAAGTCATCGTCGCGACCGACAACAGCGACTTCATCCACGCGCGTGCGGGCGACGACACCGTTTACGGCGAAGGCGGAAACGACATAATCTACGGCGATGGCGGCGTGGACCGGCTCTACGGTGGCGACGGCGATGACATCATCGACACCGGCGAAGGACCGGACCTCGCCGATGGCGGCGCGGGCAAGGATACGATTTACGGCCGCGGTTCGGGTTCAGAAGTCGGCGGTTTCGATCAGCTCGTCGGCGGTTCTGGCAATGACACGATCTATGGCGGAGAAGGCATAGACAAGCTTTCGGGCGGCGCGGGTGACGATATCATTTATGGCGATAGCCCGGTCTTGACAGCATTTGGTAATACCGATCCATTCACCCACGGCGGCGACGGCAACGACTTCATCGACGGCGGAGCTTCGGGCGACAATCTCTATGGCGACGAAGGCGACGACTTGATTCTTGGCGGAGCCGATCAGGATCTGATTTTGGGTGGTACCGGCGACGACATTATTCGACCGGGCAATCCATCACAGGCCATCGGCGGCGGACCCGACGAGGTTGTGGGTGACGACGGCTACGTCAATTCCGGCTTCGACCTCATCGACTTCAGCGACTACGTACTTGCGGCGGATGGCGTTATTGCCGATATGGCGGTCCAGGCCAATCCGTTGATTGCCATCGACGGCACCACGCCGTTCCCTGCCTTCTTCCAAATGGAGGGCATCGTCGGGTCTCAGAATAATGACATACTCACCGGCGACAACGTCGTCATCGGCGGCGACGAAGGCGACACTGTTGGCGACAACTGGCTGATCGGCGGCTCCGGCGACGATACGTTGCGCGGCAATGGCGGCAACGACGTGATCGTTGGCGGCTCAATCCGGCTCGACAGCCTTATTGGCAAGTACACGGGCCAAGCCGGTTATCTCGACGATACGGAAAACGTCTACACAGGCGCATCAAACCGGGCGACCGGCGCACTCGACGGAACAGGACTTATCGACGCCGTCAACGCAACGATCGCAGGAACCGCTGACGACTTCGCCAAGCACTTCACCGACATGCTTCGCTCGCAAATGTTCAAGGATCAAGTATTGGGCGACGCTGGTACGGACGGGACGGGAGACACCGTATTGTTTGCGGGCAACCGGATTGACTATTCCGTCACCCGGCTGGTCTTTGTGGATGGAAACAACATC
>JAYSVT010000184.1:0-5148 GCA_043718455.1 Hyphomicrobium sp. | reverse complement strand
GGCACCGAGCGCGTCATCGTTTCCCAGATGCACCGCTCGCCCGGCGTGTTCTTCGATCACGACCGCGGCAAGACGCACTCTTCCGGCAAGCTGTTGTTTGCTGCCCGCATCATTCCATACCGCGGTTCGTGGCTCGATTTCGAATTCGACGCCAAGGACATGGTCTACGTCCGTATCGACCGCCGCCGCAAATTGCCGGTGACGACGATGCTGTATGCGCTGGGGCTCGACGACGAGCAGATCCTGTCGCATTTCTACAAGCATATCGGCATCAAGGAATCGAAGCGCGGCTGGAAAATGCCGTTCGTGCCCGAGAAATTTCGCGGCATGACTCCGCAATCCGATCTGGCGGACGCCAAGTCGGGCGAAATCATTGCGCGCCAGGGCGAGAAGATCACAGCTCGGCGTGCGCGCGAGCTTGCCGAAGCGGGCCTCAAGGAAATCCTGGTCTCAGCCGACGACCTCGCCGGCCGGTTCATCGCCGAAGACATCGTTGATCTCGAAACCGGCAAGATTTTTGCCGAGGCCGGCGACGAACTCGACGCTAATTTGTTGGCCGACCTCAAAGAGCAGAAGGTCAAGGAATTCCACATCCTTGACATCGACTACATTAACATCGGTGCGTTCATCCGCAACACGCTGAACATCGACAAGAACGCCAATAGCCAGGAAGCTTTGATGGACGTTTACCGGGTCATGCGCCCCGGCGAACCGCCAACCATCGAGGCCGCAACGGCCTTGTTCCACGGCTTGTTCTTTGACAGCGAGCGCTACGATCTCTCGGCCGTTGGGCGCGTAAAAATGAACATGCGTCTCGAACTCGACGCACCCGACACCATGCGCGTTCTGCGCCGCGAAGACATCCTCGCGGTTGTCAAAACTCTTGTCGATCTCCGTGACGGTAAGGGCGAAATCGACGACATCGACCATCTCGGCAACCGCCGTGTCCGCTCCGTCGGCGAGCTGATGGAAAATCAGTATCGCGTCGGTCTTCTCCGCATGGAACGCGCCATCAAGGAGCGCATGAGCTCGGTCGATATCGACACGGTCATGCCGCAAGATCTGATCAACGCCAAGCCGGCAGCGGCGGCCGTGCGCGAGTTTTTCGGTTCGTCCCAGCTCTCGCAGTTCATGGACCAAACGAATCCGCTCTCGGAAATCACCCACAAACGCCGTCTCTCGGCGCTGGGCCCAGGTGGTTTGACCCGTGAACGCGCAGGCTTCGAAGTGCGCGACGTGCATCCAACGCACTATGGCCGTATCTGCCCGATTGAAACGCCCGAAGGCCCCAACATCGGCCTCATCAACTCGCTCGCCACGTTCGCGCGCGTGAACAAGTATGGCTTCATCGAAAGCCCATATCGCCGTGTCGTAAACTCCAAAGTGACGGACGAGGTCGTCTACCTCTCGGCCATGGAGGAAATGCGCCACCACGTCGCCCAGGCCAACGCCGAAGTCGATGCTAAAGGCAAGCTTTCGGACGAGTTGGTCATCTGCCGTTTCAACGGCGACGTCTTGCTGGTCTCGCCCGACAAGGTCGATTACATCGACGTGTCGCCGAAGCAGCTCGTGTCGGTTGCGGCAGCCCTCATTCCCTTCCTTGAAAACGACGACGCCAACCGCGCGCTCATGGGCTCGAACATGCAGCGTCAGGCCGTGCCCCTCATCAAGGCGGAAGCGCCTCTGGTCGGCACCGGCATGGAAGATCGCGTGGCTCGTGACTCGGGCGCTGCAATCGCCGCACGCCGCACGGGCGTCGTCGATCAGGTCGACGCAACCCGCATCGTTATTCGCGCGACGGGAGAAACCGATCCCTCAAAGTCGGGCGTCGATATCTATCGTTTGCGCAAGTTCCAGCGCTCGAACCAGAATACCTGTATCAACCAGCGCCCGCTGGTGAACGTCGGCGACTCTGTCAAGTCGGGCGAAATCATCGCCGACGGACCATCGACCGAGTTCGGCGAGTTGGCGCTCGGTAAGAACGTGCTCGTCGCGTTCATGCCGTGGATGGGCTACAACTTCGAAGACTCGATTTTGATGAACGAGCGCGTTGTCTCGGAAGACGTTTTTACGTCGATCCACATCGAAGAATTCGAGGTCATGGCCCGCGATACGAAGCTCGGCCCTGAAGAAATCACGCGTGATATTCCAAACGTCTCGGAAGAAGCGCTGAAGAACCTCGACGAAGCCGGCATCGTCTACATTGGCGCCGAAGTGCATCCGGGCGATATTCTCGTCGGCAAGATCACTCCGAAGGGCGAAAGCCCGATGACGCCCGAAGAAAAATTGCTGCGCGCCATCTTCGGCGAAAAGGCGTCCGACGTGCGCGATACTTCGCTGCGTCTGCCACCAGGTGTTTCGGGCACGATCGTCGAAGTGCGCGTGTTCAACCGTCACGGCGTCGAAAAAGACGAGCGTGCCATGGCGATAGAGCGCGAAGAGATCGAACGTCTCGCCAAAGACCGCGACGACGAAATGCAGATCCTCGACCGAAACGTCTACGCGCGCCTCAAGGACGCGTTGATGGGCAAAGAAGTTTCCAAGGGACCGAAGGCCGCCAAGAAGGGCGCCGAGGTCAATCAGGAAATTCTCGACGATATTCCGCGCAGCCAGTGGTGGGAAATTGGCCTCAAGGAAGAAAAGGCAATGGCTGAAGTTGAGGCCATCCAGAAGCAATACGAAGAAGCCAAGAAAGGTCTCGAGCGCCGCTTCGTCGATAAGGTCGACAAGCTCCAGCGCGGCGATGAGTTGCCGCCGGGCGTTATGAAAATGGTCAAGGTCTTCGTTGCCGTGAAGCGCAAGATTCAGCCCGGCGACAAGATGGCCGGCCGGCATGGCAACAAGGGCGTCGTGTCCATGATCGTGCCGTCGGAAGACATGCCGTTCCTCGAGGACGGCACGCCGGTCGACGTCGTTTTGAACCCGCTCGGCGTGCCTTCGCGCATGAACGTTGGGCAGATTCTCGAAACGCACATGGGCTGGGCGTGCCGTGGACTTGGCCGCATCATCGATGACGCGCTTGAGAAGTACCATGAGAGCGGCCAAGGCAAGGTGCTGCGCGAGCAGATGATCCGCATCTATGGTCCCAACGAGTTCAAGGCGAACATCAAGGACGAAGAGCTTGCGTCGCTTGCTGAGAACCTGCGTGGCGGCGTGCCGATCGCAACCCCCGTATTCGACGGCGCCCGCGAAAAAGATATTGTCGCGATGCTGGAAATGGCTGGCTTCGATTCGTCGGGTCAGGTCACGCTGCACGACGGACGCACGGGCGAACCGTTCGACCGCAAAGTGACCGTCGGTTACAAGTACGTGCTGAAGCTGCATCATCTTGTCGACGACAAGATCCATGCCCGTTCGATCGGCCCGTACTCGCTCGTCACCCAACAGCCGTTGGGCGGCAAGGCTCAGTTTGGCGGCCAGCGCTTCGGAGAAATGGAAGTCTGGGCACTGGAAGCTTATGGCGCCGCCTACACCCTGCAGGAAATGCTTACCGTCAAATCGGACGACGTCGCGGGCCGTACAAAGGTCTATGAGGCGATCGTGCGCGGCGACGATGCGTTCGAAGCGGGCGTACCGGAAAGCTTCAACGTGCTCGTCAAGGAAATGCGCGCGCTGGGCTTGAACGTTGAGTTGATTAATACCGAGGTGCCGCCGCCGGAATCCGCCTCGCCCGAACCCGAACCGCAAATGCAGTTACCGCCTGCTGCCGAGTAACCGCTTCAATAATGCCTCTTCCCGTTTTGCGGGGAGAGGCAAATGCCCTTGACGAAAGCCCAGATTGAGGGACCAGGCCCACCCCCGCCGGTCCCACGAGGAGAGAGCCGATGAACGAGATCACCAACATCTTCAAGGCGCAGGCGCCGGTCCCGGCGTTTGACCAGATCAAGATTTCGATCGCCAGCCCCGACGACATCCTGTCTTGGTCGTATGGCGAAATCAAAAAGCCGGAAACGATTAACTACCGGACGTTCAAGCCCGAACGCGATGGCCTGTTCTGCGCCCGCATCTTCGGGCCGATCAAGGATTACGAATGCTTGTGCGGCAAGTACAAGCGCATGAAGTACAAGGGGCTGATCTGCGAAAAGTGCGGCGTCGAAGTCACGCTTGCAAAGGTTCGCCGCGAGCGCATGGGTCACATCGAGTTGGCAGCACCCGTCGCCCACATCTGGTTCCTGAAGTCGCTGCCCTCGCGCATTGGCTTGCTACTCGATATGGCGTTGAAAGATCTCGAGCGCGTTCTCTATTTTGAGAATTACGTCATCATCGAACCCGGCGTGACGCCTTTCAATGAAAAGCAGCTCCTGTCGGAAGAGCAGTACAACGCCGCGATCGAAGAGTACGGCGCCGACAGTTTCACCGCCGGCATCGGCGCTGAAGCCATCCGCGAAATCATGTCCGCTATGGATTTGCCAAAGATCGCTGTCGATCTGCGTCAGGAAATCTCCGAAGCCACAACCGAGCTGAAGCCTAAGAAACTCGGCAAGCGCTTGAAGGTTATTGAAGCCTTCATTGAATCCGGCAACCGCCCGGAATGGATGATCCTGACCCAGGTTCCCGTCATTCCGCCCGAACTGCGGCCACTCGTTCCCCTAGACGGGGGACGCTTCGCGACTTCGGACCTCAACGATCTCTACCGCCGCGTCATCAACCGCAACAATCGTTTGAAGCGGCTGATGGAACTGCGCGCGCCCGACATCATCATTCGCAACGAAAAGCGCATGTTGCAGGAAGCTGTCGATGCGCTCTTCGACAACGGCCGCCGCGGCCGCGTCATTACAGGCGCGAATAAGCGTCCTCTGAAGTCACTGGCCGACATGCTCAAAGGCAAGCAGGGCCGCTTCCGTCAGAACTTGCTCGGCAAACGCGTCGACTATTCCGGCCGTTCGGTCATCGTCGTTGGTCCCGAACTGAAGCTGCATCAGTGCGGCTTGCCCAAGAAGATGGCGCTTGAGCTTTTCAAGCCCTTCATCTACGCGCGCCTCCAGACGCTCGGACAAGCCGCGACCGTCAAGCAGGCAAAGAAGCTCGTCGAGAAAGAGAAGCCCGAAGTCTGGGACGTGCTCGACGAAGTCATTCGCGAGCATCCGGTGCTCTTGAACCGCGCCCCGACGCTGCACCGCCTCGGCATTCAGGCCTTCGAGCCGGTGC
>JAYSVT010000183.1:0-5155 GCA_043718455.1 Hyphomicrobium sp. | reverse complement strand
GCAAAAAGCTCCGCCGTGGCGAAGTTTCAAGCATCTGATTTTGTTGCTAAATTTGGTTGCGGGGGCTGGATTTGAACCAACGACCTTCAGGTTATGAGCCTGACGAGCTACCGGGCTGCTCCACCCCGCGTTACCACGTGCCGGATCGCCTGCGATTGTTCCCGAAAATGGGTCCTTGAGCATCGGCGATGAGAAAAGCCGCTCGTTGCCGAGCGGCTCTCAGTTCGCGACTTATAACACATAAGGAACACTTGTGAAGCCCCGCGCTGCAGTTTGCGGTTCGGGCTGCGACGGACGTTTCCGCTGCTTTTTGTTGGCATTTATATGCCGGAGCGTGAGTGTCGCGCCGGATTCGCACGGTGATGTGACACTGAAGCGCGCTGTCCATCGGCCAACTATATTTGCTAGGCCCCTGCATAGTTTTTGCCTTCGAGCCGAGTTAAAAGCATTCATGAAGCGATCCGTCCCGCCAAAACTTTCCCACCGTTTAGCTGATCAAGCGACAAATACGCACGTTTCGCCCAAAATGCCGGCGCTTCAGCAGGGTTTTGTGCTGCTCGATAACAGCACGCGGCTCGACGCGGTATCGACCCTATTCGAGCATCCAACTGAGATTATTCGGGCGGATCGGCCGGATCAGGTGGCCGGTGCGCTGGGGGCAATCCGGCATGGGCTTCACTCCGGGCTTCATGCGGCTGGGTTCTTTGCCTATGAGCTCGGCTACATCCTTGAACCGCGCCTAGCTGAACTACTGCCCGAGGTGCGTTCCGTACCTCTTCTCTGGGTCGGCCTTTATCGCCAGCCGCGCCACATGAGCAGCGCCGATGTCCAGTCTTGGTTGACGGCCGAGGCCATCGGCGATTCTTCCCTCGATGAAGTCACGCATACCTGGGATAGCGATGCCTACCTTGATAGGTTCGCAATCGTGCAGGACAATATTCGCTCGGGCGATATCTATCAGCTGAACCTGACATTCAAAGCGAAGTTCAAGCTCCACGGCTCCCCACTGGCTCTTTATCGCGATTTGCGCTTGAAGCAGCGGGTTGCGTACGGCGGTCTTGTCGATACCGGCGATGTCACCATACTGTCATCGTCTCCCGAGCTTTTCATCGAACAGCACGGCAAGAGCATTTCAACCCGCCCCATGAAGGGCACTGCTCCGCGCGCCGGTACAGAAGACGGCGACCGGGACGTGCGCCACATGCTTTCGAGCGACATCAAGAGCCGTGCCGAAAATCTGATGATTGTCGATTTGATGCGCAACGATATCGGCAGGATCGCCGAACTCGGGTCGGTGAACGTCACGGATCTCTTCACCGTTGAGACTTTCAAGACCCTCCATCAAATGACGTCAGGTGTCAGAGCAACACTGAAGGATGACGTAGGCCTCGAAGACCTATTAAAGGCAATTTTCCCGCCTGGGTCCGTGACTGGGGCGCCGAAAATAAGAGCCATGGAACTCATTCGGCAGCTCGAAACGGACGCGCGCGGCGTTTACTGCGGGGCGATCGGTCAGTTCTCGCCCGGCGGCGAAGCACTTTTCAACGTGGCGATTCGCACGGCCGTCGTTGATCGCCAGGGCCGGGGGGAAATGGGAATTGGTTCTGGCATCGTCGCAGATAGCCAAGGGTCCAAAGAATACGCAGAGTGTTTGCTCAAAATGAAGTTCTTGATCGATCCAGTGCAGCGCTTCGATCTGATTGAGACGATGCTCTATGAACCTAGCCAAGGCTTCTGGTTGTTGCCGTATCACTTGAAGCGGCTTTCTGCGTCAGCCGCATACTTTGACTTTATCTATAGCGAGGATCGCGTTCGAGAAGTCCTCACTCAAGCTGTCTCCACCGGCAAAGATAAGCGGCTTCGCGTACGGTTATTGCTCGATGAAGACGGAAAAGCATCGGTTTCAACAACGCCACTCGGGCCTGTCGATTCCGAAAAAACGATGCAGTACGTAATTTCCGATACGCGTCTTTCGGCAAGCGATCTCTTTCTCTATCACAAGACAACACGTCGTGAACTTTACGACAGAGAATGGAAGCATTTCTCGGACACGCTTGGTGCCGACGAGGTGATTTATCTCAATGCGCGAGGTGAGTTGGCGGAGGGGAGCAGGACATCTATTTTTGTGGAACGCGGAGGTAAACTTTTTACGCCGCCTGTTGCTTCGGGTTTATTGCCGGGGACGCTCCGCGCATCATTGATTGATGAAGGGCTGGCAGTTGAGAGAGTTCTGCGCGTTGATGATTTAACGAGTGCGGATGCGATTTATCTTGGAAATTCCGTCCGCGGGCTCGTCAGGGCACATCCGCTCGTGCCTGCGTAGAGGCGTCTGATATATGCCCGCGTTATGGCGCGGCTTTAGAAACTTCCTGGATGGGGCTCTCCACTTTCAGTACCCCCGTATCGGAATGCCCGTTCGCAAGCAGAACAGCCACAAACGCTGCCACCGTTAAAGTGGTGGCCAAGACGATCGCCGCTTTGCAAAGGCGGGCGCGCCGGGCAATGTTGTTCAAGGGTGCTTCCATCATCGGATAAGGGTTATTCAGCTAAAGCGTGTCGCTCTAGCCCGCCCTATGCCGCGCGACACGATTGCGCATCCGTGATGTTGCAGTGCACGCTCTTGATGCTCCCAATGAGCTCATGAAGCGGCGGCTTTTGATCTGAAATATTGAACGGCGTGCTTCAAAGGCCGCGCAACAGGCAACCCAACATAAGAACGCTGTAGGAAATCAGCAGCGCCCAAAACTCGTTACCTTTCAGGCCAGGAATATCGGCGCCGAAAAACGTCGAAACCAAAACGATAACTGCAAGTATCACCGAAATCATGAATGTAAGAATGCCCGGAGCTTTAAGTCCCATGTCGCCTACTCCCTCTTTAGCTTTTAATTGCATGCGCATGGCCTGCCCCCCGGCTTGCAGTATCGAAACACGCTTTCGACCGGCTATATAGCAGGCTCAGTGGTACTCGCCACAAGCGGTTAAGACAGCGGTGTGGATAGACCGCCGAAATGCGGGCCTGATGTCCAGGGGCCACTGTTTCGTAGAAGCAACACTCTGAAGATGCTCGAAACAGTTGGAGTTACTCAAGGTTGAGGGTTCAAGTGCTGCAATCGTTGATAGGCCGAACGGAGCGGCTCGCTCTAAAATTTCGGCAGGTTACGCCAAATCGCGATCTCGATTTCCAAGCGGCGCCACACAACCACGTAGTTCATGAGCGACGCCATCACCAGGGCGATCGAGGTTGAAACAGCTGCTCCGATGAGCCCCCAAGTGGGCACGAGCGCAAAGTTGAGGGCAATGTTCACCACAGCGCTTGCAAACAGCACAGTGGCGCAGAGGGCCTGCTCGCCGAGCATGTTGAGAAGAAATTCAGCAGGACCCATTGATGACCTGAATAGGAACCCGACAACAAGGATACACATGACCGGGTATCCGCTTTCGAATTGCGGACCAAAGAGCCACAAGAGCGGCTTCCCCAGAGCCAGAATGATGACTGCTCCGGCAAGTGACGGCCAGAACGTCCAATTGACGGCGTCTTTGACGAAGGCGCGCAAGTTCTCTTTGTCGCCGCGCGCATTCAAAGCGGCAAATCGATTGGCCACAGCGCTGCCGACGGCATAGTGGACAAACATGATGAGGGCCATCGTTTTGCCGGCTGCGAAATAAATGCCGACATCCATGGGGGTCATGTATCGCGAAATGACAAGGATATCGGTGTTCTGCAACATCAGCTCCGATGCCAGGATCACCAGCATAGGCAGAGAGGCCTTGATCCAAGGCCCGAAAGAATACGAATGCGCGCCGGCTGGAATGGTCTCCTTGAGACGCTTGTTGATGATGAGCGTTTGAACCAGGCCCGAGCCCCAGGTGGCAACGATCGCGGCAGCGGCGGCGGTTGTTGCTTCCATTGGCAGGCCGGCCGCGTGGGCCGCAAACATGGAAACTAAGACGAGAATTGGCCGCAGGACGTAAGGTGGCATCAAAGCCAGACCCATCCAAGCGTTGCCGCGCCCAATGCCGTCTTGCACGTCCGTCAGTGCAAAAAGCGGCACGCAAACAAGTGCGAGATACATCGGCAGAACAAAGTGATTTTGCAAGTATGGCTTGAAGAGCCAGATGCCGGCGACGCCAAGCAACATGATCAACGTACCAGACCCAAGTGCGATCAGCCGGGCGCCCCGGATCAAGCCGCGGAGTTTGTCCAGCTCTCCGCTTTCGCGATAAACTGGAGTGAGTCGAATCGCTGTGACATTCAAGCCGAGGTGCGCGAGGCCGCCGAGTATCAGTACCCAGGTCCAAACAAACACGTAGATTCCGTACTGAAATCCGCCCATCCAGCGGGCGAGTACGATCTGAGACAGATACAGAAGCCCGGCGCTGAGGCAGCGTACGCCAAACGCGACAATGGCATTGCGCTGGGTCTTTTCCCGCTCGCCCTGAGACGACATCAAGTTGGCAGTCTGCGCGAGGATGCTTGCGACGATGCCTTGAGGTGTGGCGTCCGGATTGTCGCCGGCAACATCAAAAGCGTCAGCAGCACCAGGGTTCTGTTCCTGACGTGGGGAATTATTCGGGTGCAGCCGATGAACGGTGGCGGACTTCATGGGCTGCGTTGCTTTCCTGTCGCTATCGGCGTCGTTCAATGTTGATCGAGCCGCGCCCGCTCCCGGTTGCGAACAAGTTCGGCTACACCCGACCAGGCCCAGGCCCTGCCAGCATCGCCTTTTTCGCAATGATAACTCGCGAAAAACTCGGCGACCTCGGCAGCAAAATATCCGTGCCGCCCTTCAAGCACTTCAGCCATGAAGCAAACATCTCCCGGTGTTGGAGTGGCGTCTTCGTCAGGGTGCCAAGTAGCGGTCATTGCAAAGTCCTATTGACGCGTTAACATTCAATGTATGGACGGCTGCAAAGCAAGTTCGGCGCCATGTGCGGGTACGGTTCTGTTGGAGCGCCTCGTGCCGGCGCAAACTACAGTTAATTTGCAGCGGTCTTTTGGCAACTCGTGGCTGCAGAGGAGGCCGCCGTGAGAAACAGCGCTACAAAGCTTATACGAGGCGTTCTGGCCGTTTTGGCTGCTCAAGCCTGGGTCGGTACCGGCTTACTGATAATCGCCCCAGGGATCGCTAACAGCGCGGTTTCTGAGCAGGCGATG
>JAYSVT010000182.1:0-5171 GCA_043718455.1 Hyphomicrobium sp. | reverse complement strand
GGAATTTCGGGTCAGCTCAATGGTTCGGGCCCCGTCGTTTTTGCCAACACGAACTGGACGACGACGCTGAGCGGCGTGCATGCCGACTTTCTCTCGGTGCGCGACTGGCCCGTCGTTTCAGGCCGCGATTTTATCCAGCAGGACATACGCGGCACGGCGAAAGTGGCAATCATCGGCCAGACGGTAGTTAAGCAATTGTTTCAGGGAAGCGATGCGGTCGGCTCTACCATTCGCGTCAAGAATACGCCGTTTCTTGTGATTGGCGTGCTGGCCATCAAAGGCCCGTCGAGTTTCGGGCGCGATCAAGACGATCTGGTGCTTTTGCCGATGTCTACGGCACGCAATCAGATACTCGGCAAGAGCCAATTGACCACCGATCAGGCGGGTCAGATTTATATCAAGTTCGATCCCGCGACGGATTTGAAGGACGCGCAAGATGAAATTGAGGCCGTTATGCGAGCACGGCGAAAAATACAACCCGGCGCCGAAGACGATTTCAATGTGCGCAATCTCGCCGAATTCATGAAAGCGCGCACCGAAGTGCTAAGTACAATGACGTATTTGCTCGCGGCGACTTCTATTACGTCGCTGATTGTCGGCGGTATCGGCATTATGAATATCATGCTGGTGTCAGTTACCGAGCGCACGCGCGAAATCGGATTACGCATGGCCGTTGGCGGCCGCCGCCGCGATATCATGCGGCAATTCCTGGTTGAAGCCATCACGCTATGTCTGATTGGTGGATTGATAGGCACGGCGCTCGGGGTTGGTGCGGCGTCCGCCGTTGCGAGCGCTGCACAATGGCCAGTGCTCATATCGCCGGGCGTTATACTCATCGCGCTGGCGGCAGCCGGCATAACCGGCGTGTTCTTCGGGTTTTTCCCGGCACGGCGGGCAGCAGGATTAAATCCCATCGAAGCCTTGCGGAGTGAATAATGAAGCACTTCGTAGCGAATAATTCGATATTGTCCGCGCTCTGTCTTTAAGTACGTTCCCCGACAAATCGCCGCGATATTGCAGAATCCAGATGCGTGGCTGTATATTCTCGGGTAAATAACCGCGAAAGCGTCAATTAAGGATTTGGTAGCGTGAAACAAAAGCCGAAAAAGCAAACAGGTATCAACCTCGATAAAATGTCCTTGAAAGAGTTGGTTGAGCTTGAAACGAAGGTCAAAAAGGCGATTGCGCAGGTGCGCGATCAAGAACGCAACGAATTGAAGCGCAAAATGGCCGAATTGGCCGGCAATCACGGATTTTCAGTTTCCGAACTGTTCGGTAGCGGCCGGGGTGGACGTGGCGCCGCGAAAGGCAAATCCCTGGGCATTGCCAAGTATGCTAACCCCGAGAACAAGTCAGATACCTGGACTGGGCGCGGCCGCAAGCCGAATTGGGTGCTCGAGCGCTTGAAAAAGGGCGCAAAGCTCAGCGATTTCGAGATTTGATTTTGTACCTCTGGAGCATGATTATCCGTTGTGAAGCGGTGATCTCATTCAGTCTCGTAGGGGTAAAGACCCCGGCTCTCGGGCCCGCCGAAGCGGACCTCCGGCCGGGGAAGCGGGTGTTAGACGTTTTCGCTCGTCGACAATTACCCGCATTCCTGTATGCGGTTTGGCCGCTCTGCTAGAGTGGTCTCGCAGTCGGACCCGCTGGCCGATCACCCATGGGTTCCGTCTGCGTTAGCTGGTTTAGCACTCAGTCCTTGACACTGCTAACAGCCCGGCACATATACCGGGTGCGTTGGCAGCGGGCACTATGGAATCATGGATAGTCCGCTATCTCGCAATCGGGACGGGCTTTTCACTTCGTTTGCCCAAACCCAACGATCCAATTAAAATCATATAAATATCAAGAGGTTCAGTCCATGAAGTTCCGTCCTCTCCACGATCGCGTGGTGGTGAAGCGCCTTGAGGAAGACACCAAAACTGCCGGTGGGATCATCATTCCCGATACGGCGAAGGAAAAGCCCCAACAGGGCAAAATCGTGGCCGTTGGCCCCGGTGGCCGCGACGAAACCGGCAAGGTTATCCCCCTCGACGTCAAAGTTGGCGACACCGTTCTGTTTGGCAAATGGTCTGGCTCCGAAGTCAAGATCGACGGCGACGACCTGCTCATCATGAAGGAAAGCGACATCCTCGGCGTGCTGGAAGGCAGTGCCAAGGTTAAGGCCGTCGCCTAATTTTCGAACCCCCCACACTCGTATTTGCTTTACCCCAGGAGTAGCCGCACATGGCTTCTAAAGAAGTAAAATTCGGTCAAGATGCACGCGAGCGCATGCTGCGTGGCGTCGATATTCTCGCTAACGCCGTAAAGGTGACGCTCGGTCCCAAGGGCCGCAACGTCGTCATCGAAAAGTCGTTCGGCGCGCCCCGCATCACCAAAGACGGCGTAACGGTCGCTAAGGAAATCGAACTCGAAGACAAGTTCGAGAACATGGGCGCACAGATGTTGCGCGAAGTGGCGTCCAAGACCGCCGATCTCGCGGGCGATGGCACCACGACGGCAACTGTTCTGGCTCAAGCGATCGTTCGCGAAGGCGCAAAGTCGGTAGCAGCCGGCGCGAACCCAATGGACTTGAAGCGCGGCATCGACATGGCAGTTGCTGCCGTCGTCGAAGAGCTGAAGTCGAAGTCGAAGAAGGTGACGTCGAACGACGAAATCGCCCAGGTTGGCACCATTTCGGCCAACGGCGACACCGAAATTGGCCAGCGCATTGCAGAAGCCATGAAAAAGGTCGGCAACGAAGGCGTCATTACGGTTGAAGAATCGAAGAGCCTTGAAACCGAACTTGAAGTCGTTGAAGGCATGCAGTTCGATCGCGGCTACCTCTCGCCGTACTTCATCACCAACGCCGACAAGATGACGGTGGAACTCGAAAGCCCCTACATCCTGATTTTTGAGAAGAAGCTGTCGGGCCTCCAGGCCATGCTGCCGATCCTCGAAGCCGTTGTTCAAGCCAGCAAGCCGCTGTTGATCATCGCTGAAGACGTCGAAGGCGAAGCTCTTGCAACGCTCGTCGTCAACAAGCTGCGCGGCGGCCTCAAGGTCGCAGCCGTCAAGGCACCGGGCTTTGGCGATCGCCGCAAAGCGATGCTCGAAGATATCGCCATTCTGAGCGGCGGCACCGTGATTTCGGAAGATCTCGGCATCAAACTTGAGACGGTAACGCTCAAGGATCTCGGCCGCGCGAAGAAGGTGACGATCGACAAGGAAAACACCACCATCATCGACGGCGTCGGCAAGAAGACCGAAATTGAAAGCCGCGTGAAGCAGATCAAGGCGCAGATCGAGGAATCGACCTCGGACTACGACCGCGAGAAGCTGCAGGAACGTCTTGCCAAGCTCGCCGGTGGCGTGGCCGTCATCAAGGTCGGCGGCGCAACCGAAGTTGAAGTCAAGGAACGCAAGGACCGCGTCGACGACGCGCTGCACGCAACCCGTGCCGCCGTTGAAGAAGGCATCGTGCCCGGCGGCGGTGTTGCTCTCCTTCGTGCGATCAAAGCACTCGACGGCGTTAAGGCCGAGAACGAAGATCAGAAGGTTGGCATCCAGATCGTGCGCAAGGCGCTTCAGACGCCAGCCCGCCAGATCTTCACCAACTCGGGCGAAGATGGCTCGGTCATCGTTGGCAAGATCCTGGAAAACAGCAAGTACGCGTTCGGCTACAACGCACAAAGCCATGAGTACGGCGATCTCGTCGCTCAGGGCGTTATCGACCCGACAAAGGTCGTCAGATGCGCACTGCAGGACGCGGCGTCCGTTGCCGGTCTCCTCATCACCACGGAAGCCATGATCGCCGAACTTCCTAAGAAGGAGGCTGGCGGCCACGGTGGTCACGGCGGCGGTGGCGGCGGAATGGGCGGCATGGGCGACATGGGCTTTTAAGGTGAAGGTGTCAGACCCTCTGGGTCTGACATCGGACACGACTTTTTCAGAACAAGGTGTCAGACCCAGAGGGTCAGACACCAATCTAAAGCCCCGGAGAAATCTGGGGCTTTTTTTGTCGGGCGAGATCTCATTCGCTGAAGCTTGTCGTGGGTGGCCGACGGCTACGCGATGCTGCGCATCGCCTCGGCCATGACGTTTCTGTGGTCTGGCGGTCGCCGCAGGTCGTCACGTCTTGCCTGCGCGGCAGGACACTCGACGCAATACTCTGCCCACCGCACTGCGGGAGTGCTCGCGCCGATACAAACGCATCACAAAAATTTTCCTTGTGCAGAACCGCTGCGGCCATTCCGGCGGATCAAATATTCATGTACTTTTGTTCTTGCGCATTACTGAAAAATTGGAATCACGCATCAGCATGAACAGTCATGCGCCGATGAATACCTAAACTTTGCCCGCTTTCCAAATAGAAAGGAAGATTAGATGTCCGACGATGTCTTGGCCAAGCTCAATGGGTTACGCGACGATGTTCGCGCACGCATTGAAGCAACCACCGACTACAAATCGCTGATGGCCGTGGAGAAAGCGATTGGGGAAATCAGTGCCCTGTTCCCCGCTGTCGCGGCCGCCTTAGAAGTGCCGGCTGTTGAAGTAAGCGCCACTGAGCCAGTGCCTGCTGAGACTGCAGCTGAGGAAACCGAAGCCGCTGCTGCGGAAGTCGTGACTGAAGAGGCCGCAGTGGCAGAAACTGTGAGTGAAGCCGCAGAAACTCCGGCAGTGACGGAAGATGCAACCGCTGAAGCCGCCGAAGCCTCAGTCGCAGAAGTCGCCGCCGCAGAAGAAGCCCCAGCAGAGGCAGAGGTTGCAGCAGAAGCTGCCGCCAGCGCCTCAACTGAGGCCGCACCCGAAGCACCGGCCGAAGAAGTCAAAATTCCAGAAATACCTGCTGAAGATCGACCCCTCGTTGCCGAACTGGTGGCAGCTGCTGCCGAGCTTCCCGCATCAGTCACATCCAGCACGACGCCCTAAATCTGCAAATCGGCCAATTCTCCATCACATCCTCACCTGCCCCGGAGCGATCCGGGGCTTTTTCAGCTTGTGCGAAAACTTTTAGCGCCGCAGCACCGCATAGGCTGTGTAACCGCTGCGCATTTCGTCGAAGCTCAAAGACAATCCATGCCGTTTGGCGGCGGCGCGAAGGACGGCTTCAAGGTCGCGGCGCGGCGTAACGTTGTAGTGGTTCAAGAACTTCAAGAAAGCGAATTTCGCTGGTGCCGGCATGTTTTCCA
>JAYSVT010000181.1:0-5174 GCA_043718455.1 Hyphomicrobium sp. | reverse complement strand
AACCCTGATTTTCAGCACCCATACTATTGGGCGCCTTTTATTTTGGTGGGAGGATGGTTATGAAATCTGGACCAACGAACCGACGCACGAAGTGTCTTCGCGCCGGCAAACAATTCTCGGTGACAATACTTGCGACGATCGTCTCAGCCATTGCGCTTGCCGATGCGACAACCGACGGATCGGTCGGCGCAGTAGAAACCAAGAGTGGACACTTCACGATCCCAGAGTCGCTAGGCAAAAAAGCCGGCCCGAATTTGTTTCACAGCTTCACGCGTTTCAACATCAACGCGGACGAATCGGCGACCTTTACCACCGACTCGAATTCCATTCAAAATGTCATCTCCCGAGTTACCGGCCGCGAGCAATCGTTGATCAATGGTCCTCTGACGCTACTTGAGGCAGCGGGTAGCAGCCCCGAATTTTTCTTCATCAATCCCGCTGGCGTGACGTTTGGCGCGGGAGCGAAGATCGATGTACCTGCCGGCTTTCATGTGAGCACCGCGCAGACCCTCAAGTTTACCGATGGATTCGTGTGGGACCCGGCCACGAACGGTAGTAGCCTCACAATCGCTGCGCCTGAATCGTTTGGATTTGTGGGCGGCGCGACCGCTGCGGTTGTGACGTTCAGTAACTCGAACATTGAGTTCAAGTCCGGCCGCAGCCTCGAAGTTGTGGCGGGAACCGTGCAGTTCGACGCCGCTCGACTGTCGTTGGTTGATGGAGCGCTGCGCGTTGCCGCCACGGGAAGCACAATGATCGATGTGCGTCTCAATACGGCAACGCCTTCACCGCTGCTTGGCACCCTCAACGCGAGCAATACCGAGTTTTCAAGTGCGGGCGGAGCGATGCGATTCGAGGGCGGGAACCTAAACCTTACCAACAACACCATCACGTCCTCGAACAATGCCTCCGGTGTGCAAGCAGAACCGATTGATTTGATCGGCGGCAACATACGGTTTGACGCAGGCGAGATAAGCACAAGCGTCTCTGGCCCGGGCGCTGCCGGGGACATCAACGTGCGCGCCCAATCGATGAGTCTGGACAACTTTGCGTTCTTCATCACAAATGCAGGCACAGGTAGCGCCCGCACAGGCAATATCAACCTGAACGTGCGGGGGGAACTGGCATTACGCCCGGGGCTAATCCTCGCAAATGCCGATGCGGGATCGGTAGGTGCGATTAATATCCACGCCGGCACGATGACGATCGATAACCGCGGAAATCCTTTCGCCGGAATCATCAGCAGTCAAGCTATTGACACGCCTAAAGTACCACGGGCTGGAATCACGATAAGAACGGACGACGCATTGCTTATCGAGAACGGTGCAACAATTGCCTCAAGCACGTTCGGCGCAGCTCCGGCGGGCGCGATCGATATTCATGCGGGCTCGCTAGTGGTCGACGGCAGCGAGGCAAAGGCAGGTATTAATAGCGGAAGCTTTGGAGAGTCAGGCGGGAACGCCGGTGCGATAACGATAACGGCAGTCAACGATGTTTTCATTCTAGGGGCTGGAGAGATCTCGGCAAGCACCACAGGCGCCGGCACGGGTGGAAACGTCAGCTTATCCGCCCGTACCCTTGCGATGGACGGTAAAGGCGCGATTGCCGGAATTCTAAGCGACACCGACCGTGCGGGAGCGGGAGGCCAGATCAAGGTTATTGTCGACAATGTTTCGATCCGAGATGGCGGAGTGATCTCTGCACAAACATCAGGGTCCGCGCACGCAGGCAATATTCAAATTAGTAGCAACCGCCTGAGCATTGAGAAAGCCGGCGCGCCCGATGGACCATTCACTGGACTCAAGACTGCGCAGGCAAACAAGGAGGGGCGCGGCAGCGCAGGCAACATTTCATTGACTGCGCAGGCAGAGCTGTTCATCGGTCGCGGCGGTGAAATATCTTCACGGACGGACGGCGCGGGCACAGGCGGCTCGATCAACATTGATGCCAAGTCCTTGACACTCGATGGGCAAAACCTGTTCGCCCGCGTCTCCAGTGAGACCTTTGGCGATGGGAACGCTGGCAATATCACGATCAAAGCGGAAGATCTCAGCAGCAATCGAGGCAAGATTTTCTCCAGTACGTTTGGTTCCGGCGCCGGGGGTGCCATCGGCATTGAAACCAATGTGCTGGCGCTACGCGGTCCGGACTCAGACGGTAGTATCTCCGCCCTAGCCGGACTCGGTTCTAGCGGCCAGCCGGGCGACGTGACGATCAAGGCGCGCGACAGCGTAAAGCTTACGGAGGCATCCATCACCAATCAGAACTTTGCTGTGGTTACAGGGGTACCTTCGCACAATCCTACCTCGCTTTCGGTCTCATCGCCGCGCATCACGCTTGTTGGCGGATCGCGTATTTCCGCTGAGACTTCCGGCAACGTGACCGCGGGCGTCATCCTAATCGCGCCGTTTTCCCCTGGTGGGACGCTAAACCTTAGCGGCGACGGTACCGCCGAGATTAGTTCCAGCACTCGGGGTAGCGCACCGGCAGGCGATATCGAGCTTAACGCAGGTCAGTTGACGCTCGCCAACCTCACCTTGGTTAGCCAGGCCAAGACAGGAAGCACCGGCCCGGCTGGGCGAGTGAATATTGCCGTCGACGCAAGTCTTGCAATATTGGAGAATGCGCGCGTCGCGACAGACACTTCTGCAGCCGGCAACGCCGGCAACGTTTTTATCCGAGCAGGCGAGCTCGTCGTAGATGCAGCCCAGGTGACCAGCAACTCAAACGAAGGAGCGTCTGGCAGCGCGGGGAACATCCGCCTTGACGTTTCCGGCGTGTTGGATTTGCGTAACGGTGCGCAGATCAGCTCGTCCACGCGCTCTGAAGGTGCCGCGGGTGCGCTGGCCTTAAATGTGGCCGGCACGGCAACGCTTTCGAGCGGCGCTCATATTGCCACCGACACAGCGAGTGTCGGCAATGCCGGCAGCGTCAGGATCAGCGCGGCCAACCTGCGGCTCGACCAGGCCGCTGTATCCAGTAGCACGCTAGCCGGCTCGAGTGGCGATGGCGGCAGCATCGAAGCGCTGGTCGCCGAACAACTGATGCTTACAGATGGCGGCCTCATCAGCACCTCCACTCTAGGAACCGGCCGCGCTGGGTCGATCGCTATTGCGGCCGGTGATGTCCACGTACTGGGTGAGCCAAGCGCTATTCGAGCAATGGCGGGGTTGCATTCCTCCGGGCAAACAGGCGATATCAGCATGGTCGCCGGCCATAGCGTGACGTTGGCCGACGGGGCCACGCTAAGTATTCAGAACGATGCGCAGCGCACCAACTTGAGCCCCAGTACATCGAAGGCGCAGCGGCTCGAATCCAACAGCATTGGATCGGGCACTTTGGCTATTTCCGCGCCGCGCATCATCGTCGACAACGCACGCATTAGTGCTGCCGCGACCGGTAATATGGCGACGAGCAATTTGCTCCTCAGCGCGAGCGAGGCGGTCACTCTTCGCAACGCTTCCGCACTCACCACCAGCGCGCAGGATGGCAACGGCGGCAGCATCAGCATAAGTGCCGGGCCCCTGCTGCGGATCGATCGTTCCGCTATAAGCACTTCCGTGAATGGACGCGAAAACGGCAATGGCGGTGATGTTACGCTGGCGGCTCAGACCTTGTTAATGAATACCGGTTTTGTTCAGGCAAACACCGCTGCGGCTCAAGCTAGCGGTGGGAATATTGACGTCGATGTAGGCTTGCTCGTCGCCAGTGGCACACTAGTTTTGGGGCGAGAACCTGTTGACTTCGACCCGACCCTGGTAGGCTTGAACGTTATTCAAGCAGCGTCGCCGGGAGGCATTTCCGGCAACATCAGAGTCAGTGGCCCGGTGCTCGACCCCAGCGCCCTTCGCACACTTTCATCTGCACCAGAGGAGAGTCCTGCTCTAGAAAGCGACTTGTGTCGGCGGAGCGCCGGCAGTACATTCACCCCGATCGGACGCGGCGGACTAAGACTTCGAGCTACGCAGTGGATCCGGCCGGGCGACTTTGCCGCAACGACCTCGGGCGAGCTCTTCGCTGTTGCCGCAGCGCATTCGACTTCCCAACTGGAATGTCGATAAATCCTCGGGTAAACTATTGTGTGCCGCGCAAACTTGCAAGGTTGTGGCCTTGAAATCTCATCGGAAGGAAAGGACAATATGAAAATCCAAACGTTCGCCTCGCTCGTTGCCATCGCACTTGCCGCGCTGGCCGTAACACCTAGCCATGCGTTGCTCCTAACCTACGTTACGGTCAGCGTTTCTCCAGCGGGTTGCAAAGTCACGGAAACCGCACAAGCTTCGCCCTGCAAACTTCGCTTTGCACGCTTTAACCTTAACGGGTCTCCGCAGACGGGTCCGAACCCCCTCCGGGTTAGGATTTCAATGTCCGGCACCGCGACGAAAGGCAACACGGTGATGAGCGGCGACTACCGACTTGAAGCCCTGTCGCCGGCTTACCCAGCGACCTCATCTGCTTGCGCTTTGCCCGTCAATTCAATGATCGTAGCCAACGAGATATGCATCCCGGCCAACAACGCCGTCGCGGAAGTTCAAGTCGTGGCCGTCAATGATCCCACCTACGAGGGAGGCGAAACCATCCATGTGTCGCTGCAGTCCGGGGGATACACACCAATGCAGGGAAGCAGCACGACAATACTGCCGCTGCAAGACAACGACACTAACGTCAAGATAGAACAGACCATGTCGCCTGCATTGGAGGCTGGGCCGCTAAATGGGAGTTTCACAGTCAGTCGACTGGCGGGACAAACCCTTGGCGACCTATATGTGAACTATCTAATTGGCGGGACAGCGACATACACGACGCCGGTAGTAGGGGCGACGAGCGACTACACGCTCGGAACGTTTCCATCCCCTACTTCTTCCACCCGTGGCACCGTGCTCATTCGCTCGGGCACTTGTTGTAGAGTCATCTCGGTCAATCCGATTCCCAACGCAGATATTGTTTCGCAAGAATCAGTCATTCTGACTTTGCTTCCAGGTACGACTTACACCCTCGGCTCTCCGATATCCGCGACGGTGTATATTCGTGACCAATAAAGGGATGCCAGTTAGGAATCGTTAATAAATAAGTTGTTCAATTGTTGGTAATCGGATATACTCCGATGCATGACAACTGATTCGCTGGTTGGTCGACGTTGGGAAGTGATGCACAAGGCACTGGATGAGCGCCAG
>JAYSVT010000019.1:0-2850 GCA_043718455.1 Hyphomicrobium sp. | reverse complement strand
AAGTCAGCACTTTGCTCTCGCCGGTCATGATCTCTTCGATGAAATGCGCGGCACCCACGACGCCTGTGCACTCGGGGATGAGGTCTGCCTTGTGCATGTCAAAGATATCGAGGCCGGGCGCGCAGCAATAGAACTTTACCCCCGCCGTGTGGGCATCTTTGATGAAATCGTAGATAGAGCGCGCGTCACCTGCTTTGACGAAAAGCTTCTCTGCCACACCCTTTTTCATGAGCTTGGCGGCCGTTGCCGTGCAAATCACCTCCACCTCGTATTCCATGGCGGCGGCGACGGAGGCCTGAAAGATCGGCGCGCCGAGTTCCTCGCCATTGCGGGGGTCGGTATTGGCCATGATGATCACGAGTTTCTTGGCCATGGGATAAGTCTCCGCCTTTGCTTAGTTGTGAATGGTACCGTTTTGCCGAGGTACACTCAACTCTTTCGCGGGATATACCGGCGATAAAGCGCAATCGAGGCCGGGAGAATAACCAGCTGGGCAAACAAGGACGCCACAAGACAGACCGACGTTAGCTGGCCAAAACGGCGCAGCGACGGCAGGTCCGATAACATGGTGACGCCCAACCCCAATGCCAGCACGATCGTCGTCAACACGACGGCTGGCCCGATGTGATGCACTGTCATTCGCAGAGCTTCGATCTCGGTTCCCGGCCCGCCGCCGAGCCTATCCTCTTCGAGCCGGAAGCGGTTTAAGAAGTGGATGGTCGAGTCGATGGCCAGTGCAAAGGCCACGGTGATGGCGATGATCGAGGCAAATTGCAACCCTTCGCCGGCCGCCCATAGCAGCGCGCCGGTCGAAAAGATCGGCAACATGGACGGCAAAATACTGGTGATGCCGGCCATTGCCGATCGCAACACGATGGCGAGAAAAATGAAGATGACGAACATGTCTCCAACGAGACCCCAATTCAATTCGCCAATGAGCTTGGCGGAATTGCGTGCGGCAATTGCGGGTAAGCCTGTGACCGCGATGTCGTAACCTGGGTGCAGCTTGCGAACCGTCTCAAGTTCGCGATCAAGCTTATCGACAATCGGCAAAATTTCGCTGGCGTCCACGTCGGGCAGGCGCGCCGTCACGAGAACTGCGTTCTCTTCCTTGGCGATAAACCGGCGCACAAGATGCTCAGGCAATAGCCCAACATATTTCTGCACCGTCTCGATCCGGTCGTCGCCCGCCTCCCTGAGCCAGCGGCGTAAGCTGTCGAGCGACCAGGTGTTGCCAAGCCCAGCTTTCGCTTCAACAACCGTATGTGCGTCGGCAATGACCGCGAGGGTTGCTGGATCGAAGAGGGCTGCCTTGGCCGTCGCCTTTTCGGACGTCCCACCCCAGCTGATCATCACGTGCACGGGATTGGCGCCGGTCAGCTTCTTGTCCAGGCGCCCAGTTGCAGCGAGCGCCTGTTCCTTATCCGGCACCTGATCGGCAAGGCGGTACATCGGCGTCAATTGCGTATAGGCCCAACCGGTCACCAGAACAGCCAGCAACCCTGCAAGCGTATAGAACCATGGCCGCCGGATGACGTGTCCTTGGATTGCCGTTGTGACTTTGTGCAGAAAGCCTATGCCGCCACCCGCCTCATCACCTTCATACACAGGCGGTCCAGACTCTTTCTTGATCAAGATGGCCGCCAGCGTCGGCACGACAACGGCGACCGCAATATAAGAAATCGCAACCGCGAGGAGCGCGGCAGTGCCAAACGTGCGAATTAGCGCGGACTCGGCGAATGAAAATGAGATGAGCGCTAGGCAAGCATTCATGGCCGTCAGCAGGCAGGCAGGCGCGACATCCCGCACCGCGTTGCGCGCGGCTTCCACCCGGTCGATGCCCGCCATCACGTCACGGCGGATCGCGAACACGAGATGCATCGAGTCTGAGAAGCCCGAGACAAGGATGAGTGGCGTGATAACGTTGATAAAAAGATTGAGCCGGAAATCGAGACCGCCGATGACACCTAGGGTCCACAAAATAGCAATCGATGGTCCGGCCACTGCTATCAGCGTGAGCGACAGCCGGCGGAAAAACAGGAACGCCATCACGAACCCGGCAAGGAAGCCAAGTCCGTTGTACACCAGCCGGTCGCGCTCCACTGCATTGCGGATCTCGAGCTGCATGACCGGAGCGCCTGTCAACTTGACCGAGAGCCCGGCGCCGTTGAGTTCTTTTTCGGCTACATCTTTGATATTGCCGATGACCGCTTTGGCTGTTTGTTCCTCGACAACCTGCCGGTCGAGCGCCAGAACCATCAACGCAAGTTCGCCGTCATCGGACAGGAACTTGCCCTTGACGATGTCATTGGATTTGAGCTGCGCCATGAGTGCGGCGAAGCCCGCGCCTTCGGGAAGCTCTTCCGGCACGATCGGCGCCGAATAGCCGTTGGCATCGGGTTTGCCGCGCGCCGACAGCATCGACACAAGTCCCCCCACGCCGTCGGTGAGTTGCAGCTCTTGCGTCGCCCCGGCGAAGGCTTGGAGACCTTCGCGCGTCAAGAGTTTCTTCCCCTCGACCACGACAAGGACGTCATATTCGCTCGAGGGAAAGCGGCGGTCGATTTCCTCGTAGCGGCGGAATTCCTCGGTGTTGGTGCGAAACAGTTCCGAAAGGCTATCGTCAACCTTGAGGCGCAGCACGCCAACGACGGCAAGGGCCGACAGCAGGGCTATCAAGAGCGCCGATACGTAGGGCGCGCGAAGCGCCACGAGGCCCAGTTTTTCCAGTCCGAATGAGAAAAGAAACGAGCGGCGCGGCTCTTGGGGTTCCCCCATTATTGTCTCCCGGCACGTCCCGTCGGCCAAAATGCCTGACCCCGTCTCAACCGCACCAGCGCGGCGGGGCAT
>JAYSVT010000180.1:0-5184 GCA_043718455.1 Hyphomicrobium sp. | reverse complement strand
CCGATCGCATCATCATGCGTGAACTTGCCCGCAGTGGCGCCGCGGGCTTCATCAAGACAGCGCGTCAGATCTTGGCGTTACAGACGTCGGACCCACTGCCCATGTGCAGCCTCGACGACAGCGTCGCTAAAGTCATGAGGCGCATGACCGAGAAGCGGTATCGTCACGCGGTCGTCATGGACGATCACCACTTGGCCGGAATCGTGAGCATCGGCGATCTGGTCAAGGTCCGTCTCGACGACGCCGAGATCGAGGGCCGCGTGCTGCGCGAGATCGCGCTTGGGCATATGGCGGCGGAGTGAGACGCGCGAATTTAGTTGTTCACATTTTGTTCTATAGTTGATATCTTGCCTCCTGTGCTGTGACGGCCGTGAGAATCGGGGCAGTGAAGCAGGATGGGCGGATATTCACTCGAACTTTGTGCGGGCGCAGGCGGGCAGGCCATCGGCTTGGAACGGGCGGGGTTAGAGCATGCGGGCGTCGTTGAGATCGACACCAATGCTTGCAACACGCTGCGTCTGAACCGCCCGCAATGGGCCGTGCATGAAGAAGACCTCAATCAGTTCGATGCGCGCTGCTACAAGGGTGTTGATCTCGTTGCCGGTGGGTTTCCATGCCCGCCGTTTTCTATTGCGGGAAAACAGCTCGGCAAGGACGATGAGCGGGATTTGTTTCCAGCCGGCTTGCGCATCATCGATCAAGTGCGTCCGAAAGCCGTGATGATCGAGAATGTCAGAGGCATTCTTGCTCCTGCTTTTGCGGACTACCGGGACTACATCGACGGGCGTCTCAAGAAGCTTGGCTACATCACGCACTGGAAGATGTTCAACGCCGCCGAGTTTGGCGTGCCGCAGTTGAGGCCGCGCGTTGTCATCGTCGCCTTAAGGCGCGAATACGCTTCGGAATTTTCCTGGCCCGAACCGATCAAGAAAAAGCCACCCACCGTTGGACGGACGCTTCACGATCTCATGGCTTCGCGCGGCTGGCGAGGTGCAGACGAGTGGCGCAAACTTGCGAACGCGATTGCACCTACAATTGTGGGCGGGTCCAAAAAACACGGCGGACCTGATCTTGGCCCAACGCGTGCGCGCAAGGCTTGGGCTGTGCTTGGCGTCGATGGCATTGGCATCGCCAATGAAGCACCAGAACGCGATTTCGTAGGCATGCCGCGTTTGACGACGCGTATGGTTGCCCGCATTCAAGGGTTCCCGGATGAGTGGGGCTTCTGGGGCAAGAAGACGGCGGCTTACCGCCAAGTGGGAAATGCGTTCCCGCCGCCAGTGGCGCACGCGGTGGCAGCGGAGATCGCAAAGGCTATTGCGATCAGGAGTTCGAAAAAGCCTGCGCGCAAAGCGCGCGAAAAGGTTTGGCAGGCGGAATTGATATGAAAGCTGGGGGATGTCCGTAGAAATGGTCAGCCGATTTCCAGACTCGATAATCGATGAAAACCACCCGGACTTCCCGACGCTTTCAATAATCAGAGAGAAAATTAACTCGTGCGCCGGCGGTCCGGAAAGACTTCGTGCAGTGTTGCCGTCGTTGCTAAAGGATGCAGTGGATTTTGTGCTGGACCCAGCAAAGACAGGCCGCACTGTTATTGAAGAGCTCGACAAAGTCGAGAAGACTTTCATCGGACTAAAGGTCGAGCATTTTCTGCGAGACATGCTTGGTTTGCCGAAAGGCAAGCGGGACCTCGCCGGCGTCGGCGGATTGGATGTCGATATTAAGAATACGATAGGCACCTCTTGGATGATTCCACTGGAGACCTATAAAACATCCGAGCCGTGTTTGCTCATTGCAACGGCAAAGTTTGATGGCCGTTGTTGGCTAGGAATTATGCTGGCGAGAGACCGCTATCTTGGAGCCAAGAACCGGGATCAAAAGCGATCAGTGACTGCTGAGGGTAAACGAAATATTCTTTGGCTGGTTGAAGATGAGCCATATCCTCGGAGCCGTTGGGTGCAAATTGACATGGTTAGCTTTCGCAAGCTGCGCGAGATCAATCCAGGTGAAAAACGCGCGGCCGATTTTTTTCGAGAAAACGTCGGCAGAATTATTCATCGCAGTATAATTCAGGCCCTTTTGCATGACCAGCTCGACTACATGAAGCGCGTGCGAGGAAATGGCGGTGCTCGGGATATTCTCCAGCCTGAAGGAATTCTTGTGCTGAATGGTCACTGGGTCAAGCATCGCAAAATCGCAATGGCAAAAGGGTTCCGTCTGGCAGATAAGTTTGAGTTTTTATCTGTTCGAGCCTAGGAGTTAGTTTGACTGACTCACTTTCCCCCGCCCGCCGCTCGGCCAACATGGCGGCGATCAAGTCAAAAGACATGATGCCAGAAATGGCGGTACGGAAATTGGTCCACGCTCTCGGCTATCGCTACCGCCTGCACCGCCGTGACCTACCCGGAAAACCCGATCTCGTCTTCGGCCCGCGCCGCAAAGTCATCTTCGTGCACGGATGTTTCTGGCATTTGCACCCGAAGAAAAATTGCCGCGACGCCCGGCGTCCGAAATCGAACGCGTCATATTGGTCCCCGAAACTCACCCGCAACACCACGCGCGACGCTGAGCATGTGGCGGCTCTTCGCAAACTCGGCTGGCGGGTGCTCGTGATTTGGGAGTGCCAGACCATAGACGCGGCGCGGCTTCGCGCTCGCCTCAAAAAGTTTCTAGGTTAACGTGTCTCGATAGTGACGCCCTGGGATTGCGCCCGCCAAGTGCCGCAGTAACCAAATTAAACATGCTGCGAATTGCCCGGCACACCGGTCTCGTTCAGTCACCCCTCGTTAGGTCTCCTAAGGCTTGGAGCACGCGCGTGAAGCCCGTCGTGTGGTCCGGAATAGGGGGAGTTGGGCTTCGGCATGGAGCCGCTCACAGGCGCCCTCCAGCCGTCCTGACGGATGCCCCCGCATTGTCTGTCAAAGGTTGCACTGCGGCTGCACTGCAGTCCGCTTGCCCGCTCCGCACCCAAATACCGCACCTGCACAAATTCTGAGCAGTTGCGAGATAGGTGCAATGACAACTGTTAATAAGTCCTCTACGATTCTATTGGGGAAGAATCAGTTGGTTCTTGGTGAGTGCAGTTGGTGCAGGGCTATTTGTGCCCGGCCCAATACGCGCTGCCGGCGGCGCATTTCTCCCTCGGGACTGATAGATCCTTTAGGAGGACACCATGAACCTCGTTACAGCACTCGCACTCGTCATCGGCGCAATGGCCGTACTTATCACTTGGCTCTTTTTGGGGCCGCTTTCGGGCTTGTCGCTTTGGGCCGCATTCATAGCCTGGGGCAGTTTCTTCCACTGCGGCGGCGGCGAAGCGGGTTTGAAGAATTCGCTTTTGGCCGCGATTTGGGGCGCTGTTTGTGCAACAATAGCATTTGCTCTCTTGAACTCCGGACTTCTCGGCGGGTTGGGTGGCATGGCAATTCCCGTGGCTGTGGGTTTGACAGTGGCGCTCATGGTTCTTGGCGCACATATCCCGTTGTTCTCGGCCATTCCGGCAGCCGTCTACGGCTACGCAGCCACGGCAGCTTTTGCGCTGATGGGTAATCACGTTGGCGATGCGCTTGCCACCAGCCCGATGACGAGCCCGCTGCTCAACGTCGTCGTCTCGATGGTGATCGGTGGATTGTTCGGCTACGTTTCGGAAAAGATTGCAACTTCCCTCGTAGCGAAATAGCTTTTTTTCTGCTTCGATTACGCCGCCGTCCGGTTGTGCCGGGCGGCGGCGTATTTTTTGGGCATCCTTGTAAAGTGCGTCTCTCTAAAGTGCGCCCTTTTAAAGGCTATGTCGCGGGCGCGTAACGCTAGCGTCTTCTTATCCGAAAGCTGCTCACGGCGCTTTGCCTGAAATCGGAGAGATGATGTCAAACACAACAATGAAACTGGCCGTTCTCCTCCTGGGGTTGCTATCAAGCTTTTCGGCCCAGGCGGGTTCGGGAAAATTGCCGGCCGGGCAGAAGACGATTTCTCTGAAATCGGCTGACGGGACCAGGCTGGTTATCGGCACCGCGACGTTCACGCCCGATGGTGCAGGTGCGACGGTCAGCGTTCAAATGACAGCGCCCGAGTACCAGGACGAATTTCTGTCGATGCGCCCGTTTCGCTGTCTGGCCGGCGATAAGGAAACATGGTGCCATCTCGAATACCCCTACGAGGTCAAGGGCCATGTCACAGCCGGCGATCTGGTGGATCTCGAATACAAGCTGCTGTTTCTCTTCAAGCCGCCGGCAGGTTACGGCATCGACGCGTGGAACGGGCTCTATTTCAAACTTGTGCTGCAGGAGGATGGGGCCATATCCGGCAATGTGCACGACGTTGATTTGAATGTGCTTGCCGTGCCGCCAGAGGATCGCAAGGCCCGCGTCATCGGGCACCAGGATCTGACCGCGGTCGAGCCGGGGTCGCATAGGTTCGCGACGATTGAGATTAGGTGATGTGGTTATCAAATTGGACTCCGCCAATTTGCAAACGGTCTTGTGGTTGATGTGCTGGCATGCGCCGGGTGTTGGTAAAGCAGAGTATGAGTAGAGTTCACACAGCCCTCGTCACAGGCGCCAATCGCGGGATTGGGTTGGAGATTGTACGGCAACTGGCGGCGAGGGGCGTGCGGGCTGTGCTTGCCGCGCGCGATATTGATAAGGGATTGGCCGCAGCCGGGCAGCTCAAAGCGCAAGGGCTTGATGTGTCCGTTGTCACTCTTGATGTGTCGCGCGCTGAAAGTATTGCGCGTGCTGTGGCGCAAGTCGAACGCGATTTCGGCCCAATCGATATCCTCGTCAACAACGCAGCTATTCTGATCGATGGTCCGGGCGGTTTCGACGCCAGTCTATTCGATTTGACACCGGAGACGATGCGCGCGACTTTTGAAACCAACCTCATAGGGCCGTTGGAGCTGATCCGCGCCGTCGGGCCGGGCATGCGTCAGCGCAGGTATGGCCGCGTGGTCAATGTGTCGTCGGCGGCTGGGCAGCTTGCTCACATGGGCATGGGCTTTCCGGGATACCGCATGTCAAAAACGGCGCTGAACGCGCTGACGTGCATCGCCGCTGCCGAAGCCGCGCGCGATGGCGTGGATATCAAGATCAATGCTGTTGATCCGGGATGGGTGAGAACGGACATGGGCGGAGCGGATGCGGCCCGGTCTGTGGAGCAGGGCGCCGAGACGGCGGTGTGGCTGGC
>JAYSVT010000179.1:0-17447 GCA_043718455.1 Hyphomicrobium sp. | reverse complement strand
AGAGTTTTAGAACCGAGCCCAAATGTTCGTCGGGCACTAGGATCGTCGCTTCGATCCACGGTTCCTCGATGTTATAGATCATCATAACTTCAGGCATGTCGGCCGGGTTATGCATCTCGATCATCGACCCGTCGTTCATGTGCAAATGATAGATGACGCTCGGCGCCGTAGTGATGAGGTCGAGATTGAATTCACGCGCCAGACGCTCGGTAATAATTTCCAAGTGCAGGAGACCGAGGAAGCCGCAGCGGAATCCGAAGCCAAGCGCTGCCGAACTTTCCGTTTCAAACGAGAAACTGGCGTCGTTCAAACGCAACCGGCCCATGGCTTCGCGCAGATCTTCAAAGTCCGCGGCATCAACCGGGAACAGGCCGCAGAACACAACCGGTTGGGCTTGCTTGAAACCTGGAAGTGCTTCGGCGCAAGGGTTCTTTTCGTCCGTCACGGTATCGCCAACGCGCGTATCGGCAACTTCCTTGATGGCGGCGGTGAAGAAGCCAACTTCGCCCGGGTTCAATTGGTCGAGCATTTCCTGCTTGGGGCGGAAGATACCGACGCGGTCGAGCTGATACGACCCGCCGGACGCCATCATCTTGACCTTCTGGCCCTTCTTCATGATGCCGTCTTTAATGCGCACGAGAACGACAACGCCGAGGTACGCGTCGTACCAGCTGTCGATCAGCATGGCCTTCAACGGCTTTTTGGCGTCCCCAATGGGCGGCGGCAAAAGCGTAACGATGCCTTCGAGCACCGCTTCAACATTTAATCCTGTTTTGGCCGATACGCCGATCGCGTTTGAAGCGTCGATGCCGATCACATCCTCAATCTGTTCTTTGACGCGGTCGGCGTCGGCGGAAGCCAAATCGATCTTGTTCAAGACGGGCAGGATCTCAAGCTTGTTGTCGAGCGCCTGATAGACGTTGGCAAGCGTCTGCGCTTCGACGCCCTGGCTCGCATCCACGACCAGAATGGCGCCTTCGCAGGCGGCGAGCGAGCGCGAGACTTCGTAAGCGAAATCGACGTGGCCGGGCGTGTCCATCAGGTTGAGCTGATAGAGTTTGCCGTCCTTGGCCTTGTAGTCGAGGCGGACGGTCTGGGCCTTGATAGTGATGCCGCGCTCGCGCTCGATATCCATAGAATCGAGGATCTGCTCCTTCATGTCCCGGTTGGCGACGTTGCCGCACAGCTGAATGAGCCGGTCGGAGAGCGTCGATTTGCCGTGGTCGATGTGAGCAATAATCGAGAAATTGCGGATCAAGGAGGTGTCTGTCATGAGGGGCTCATAGCAGGTGGAACACATCGGCAAAAGGGGCGTTTCAAGGCCCGGGCAAGGGGTCGCGGCTTTTCCCTGTGCGGGCCAGGCGCCCTTAATCCCTGGTATCCCTCATCCGCCTGTGCAAAATTGTTGCGACGTCCCCCCGGCGTATTGGAGTTTAGCGATGACAAATCCCTTTGACCCCCGCAACAATCCGGCCTTTTCCGCGCTCAATGATGATGCCCGCAAGGCCGTAGGCTCGGCCTTCGACGCCATGTCGACGTGGCGCAACGACATGAGCAAGATGAGCGAGAAAAACAGTGAAGCCGTTTTCGATAAGATGTCCTCTGCCGCCAAGGCCATGGGCTGGCCAACAGAGTTTGTCGATATGAGCCGCCAGCAGATGCAAAACGCGTCGAAGATGCAAGTTCAGTTCATGGATCAGGTCATGGAGACCTGGGAGCAGCAACTCAAGAACCCGGGCAGCGCTTTCACGATGCCGGGTAGCTCCGCTGGCAATCTCTTCCCCTTCCCAAATGCAATTCCGGGCATGGGCGGACAGTCGCCCTTCAGCGGCATCCCAGGCATGGGTTCGATGCCGGGTATGGGCGCCATGCCGGCGAACCCGTTCCAGTTCTGGATGCAGGCGGCCGACATGTGGCAAAAGAGTTGCCAGCAGGCCATGCAAAGCTGGACCGAAGCTCAGTCCAATATGATGGGCGGCTCAGGCTCCAGCACAGGCACCAGCTCCGGCAACGACAAGCGCCGCTAAACCGGCCGTCCTTCCGGCATAAAGCCTTTGGACGGACTGTCGCAGCGGGCGGTCAGCCAGTTGCAGTACCAAAGTCCAGTCTCTATCGTTCGGCCCAATCCAGGCATTCGCGGCGTATTTAGCCGTGCAAACAATCAAAATGGCGACGTGCTGAATAAAGCGCGGAACGGGGAGCAGCATGGCAGCATCACAAGACACCACGAGCGCAAAAAGTTCGACACTCGGCGCCGATCTCTTAGCCTCTGTCGTCGTCTTTCTCGTCGCTCTTCCGCTCTGCATGGGCATTTCAATTGCGTCCGGCATGCCGCCAACGGCCGGCATCATTACGGGCATCGTCGGCGGCATTATCGTCGGCTTCATAGCCGGCTCGCCGCTCCAAGTGTCGGGACCTGCGGCAGGACTCGCAGTTCTCGTTCTACAGCTCGTGCAGCAATTTGGCGCCGAAATGATCGGCGTCATCGTCTTGTTCGCCGGTCTCATTCAATTTGCGGCCGGCTCGTTGAAGCTGGGTCAATGGTTCCGCGCCGTTTCTCCGGCTGTCATATATGGCATGCTTGCAGGCATCGGCATCCTGATATTCGCGGCACAGTTTCATGTTATGCTTGATGGCAAGCCAATCGGTACAGGCATCCAGAATCTCGCTGGCATTCCTGGCGCGATTTTCGACGCGGTCAAGGCCGGTGACTTTCACCTGACTGCGGGCGAAGTTGGCGTGGCGACGATCGCGTCAATCTTCGCATGGGCGGCCTTTGCGCCAAAATCCTTGAAGGTGATTCCGGCCCCACTCGTCGGCGTACTCGTCGGCATGGCGGGCGCCGCGTTCTTCAACCTTTCCGATATCAAGTACGTCAATGTGCCTGACAACATCTGGTCGACGGTGATCTATCCGACGCCTGAGAAAATCATGAAGTTCTTCAACGACTACCACATGATCATCGGCGCGATCGCGATCGCTTTCATAGCCTCCGCCGAAACCCTGCTCTGCGCCACGGCTGTCGATGCCATGCACTCCGGCCCGCGCACGAAGTATGACCAGGAACTCACCGCGCAAGGCGTTGGCAACACGATCTGCGGCATCCTCGGTGTTCTGCCCATGACGGGCGTCATCGTGCGTTCGGGCGCCAACGTCGAAGCCGGCGCCAAGACACGAGCATCCGCCATTCTGCACGGCATCTGGCTGCTCTTGTTCGCGAGCCTCTTGCCCTGGACGCTGACCTATATTCCGCTCTCGGCGCTTGCCGCCGTTCTGGTTTATACCGGCTACAAACTTGCGTACCCGAAAATCGTGCCGGCGCTGATGAAGTACGGCAAGGCCGAAGTCTTCATATACGCCGCAACAATCGCCGTGATCGTCTCAACCGATCTTTTGAAAGGCGTCGTTACCGGTCTCGTGCTGTCGCTCGGCAAGTTGTTCTATGCTTTCTCGCATCTTGAAGTCCGGCAGGTCGAAGACACCGCGCAAAACCGCATCGATTTGCATTTCGAAGGCTCCGCGACGCTCGTGCGCCTGCCGATCTTGGCGCGCGCGCTCGAAAACTTGAAGCCCGGTGCAAACGTCCACGTCCACCTCGCCGATCTTGACTACATCGACCACGCCTGCCTCGATCTGCTAACCAACTGGGAAAAGCAGCACAAGGCGACCGGCGGCACGCTGACCATGGATAGGGTGGCGTTGGAAGACAAATATCATGACCGCCACGGCACTCGCACGAACGGCAACGGCAAGGTGCCACGTAAAGTCTCTGTGACTTGATCGTGTTCGCGTCAATGCCTAGATTAGAATTATTCTAGGGACGTATGCGCGAGCGATTGAGGTGAAGGATGCGGCGGTTTTCTGAGCTTTCCGAGCGCGAGATTCTGGCCTTGGCCGTCGCGCTCGAAGAAGAGCACGGCCGCATCTATACCGAGTACGCGACGGGCCTAGCCGAGAGCTATCCGGCGTCCGCCAAAGTTTTCACCGAAATGGCGGAAGAAGAAAACGAACACCGCCGCTGGCTGATCGACCTGTTCAGAGAAAAGTTTGGCGAGCACATTCCGCTCGTCCGGCGTCAGGACGTTGCCGGCTTCGTGCGGCATGAACCCATCTGGATGGTGCGCCCGTTGGGGCTCGACAAGGTGCGCGCGCAAGCGGAAGCCATCGAAACCGAAACGCGGCAATTCTATCGTTCAGCCTTGGAGCGCACGAGCGATGCCTCCGTTCGCAAGCTGCTTGGCGATCTCGTTGCAGCGGAAGAAAAACACGTCAGTCTGGCGCATCAGTTGGGCGAAAGTGAACTCACCGCCGACGCGAAACTTTCCGAAGCCGCAACCGAAAAGCGCGCGTTCGTTCTTCAATATGTGCAACCCGGTTTGACCGGTCTCATCGACGGTTCAATTTCGACTTTGGCGCCAATTTTTGCTGCCGCCTTTGCAACGCACAACACCTGGCAAACATTTTTGGTTGGTATGGCGGCGTCGATTGGCGCTGGCATTTCTATGGGCATTGCCGAAGCGATGTCGGACGATGGGTACATTTCAGGGCGCGGTCATCCTTGGATGCGCGGCACTATCACCGGCTTCATGACAGCGCTCGGCGGGCTTGGTCACACGCTGCCCTATTTAATTTCTGATTTCTGGACCGCGACAAGTATTGCCGGCGTTATCGTGTTGATCGAACTCTGGGTCATCGCCTGGATCCGCGCGCGGTACATGGAAACCAAATTCATGCGCGCAGCGTTCGAAGTCGTGCTCGGCGGCCTGATCGTTTTTGCAGTCGGGATTTTGATCGGCAGTGCGTGAGATCGCACGTCGTCTGTCGAATGTGACGCATGTGTGATGGATCACAAATGCTCAAAAAAGAATGATCTCGAACCGGCTGATCTGTTCGTGCGATCGCTGTCGTTTACCTCTTTAGCAAATGCTCACGCATTATACTTGAGCCTTGCATCGGCCGCGAGGGGATCACAGGCGATCCCGAGTTCCCCGCCGATTTTCAATCCACCAAAATGTATGAGGATATGATCATGGGTTTTCTTAAGGGACTTTTAGTTGCTGCATTGATGACTCTTCCTCTGTCAGCAGCTCGCGCTGAGACCAAGGACATTGTTGATGTTGCTGCGGGCGCTGGCACGTTCAACACGCTCGTCACAGCCGTAAAGGCTGCCGGTCTTGTCGAAACTCTGAAAGGCAAAGGCCCGTTTACAGTGTTCGCGCCAACGGACGCTGCTTTTGCCAAGCTTCCCAAGGGAACTGTTGAAGACCTCTTGAAGCCAGAAAACAAGGCAAAGCTTGTAAAAATTCTCACCTATCATGTCCTGCCGTCGAAGGTTATGGCCGCCGACATCACTGGTAAAAAGACCAACGCGAAGTCGGTTGAGGGCGGCGAGGTGATGGTTGACGCGACTGATGGCGTCAAGATCAACGATGGTAAGGTCGTGACCGCGGACGTCGCCGCATCGAATGGCGTGATCCACGCAATCGACACGGTTCTTATGCCCAAGATGTAAGAACTTGCATCCGGATAGTTCTAAAATAGGTCTAAGCCCGGCGGCAAAAAATGTCGCCGGGTTTTCGTTTCGGCGGGCTCATGAAAAATACCCTTTGTTGCGCTCGCGCAAAACGTTCTTCTGCACCTTGCCCATCGTGTTGCGCGGCAGGTCTTTGATGATGAAAATGACTTTCGGCTGTTTGAAACTCGCAAGTTGACCTAAGAGCGCCGCCTTGATTATCTCAGCGTCGAGTGTTGAACCCTTCGCAACGACGATGCTTGCCGCCACCGCCTCGCCGAAATCGGAATGCGGGATTCCGAATACCGCCGACTCGACCACGCCCGCGATCCCATCGATCAGCGTCTCAATCTCCTTCGGATAGACGTTCAGCCCGCCTGAGATGATCAGATCCTTGGCGCGCCCAACAATCGAGACGTAGCCATCGGCGTCGAACACCCCAATATCGCCGGTGATGAAAAAGCCGTCGCTGCGAAACTCGCTTTTGCGCAACTCGGGCTTCTTCCAGTAGCCGGCCAAAACATTCGGCCCGCTGACTTCGATAACGCCTGTTTCGCCTTGCACCAGAACGGCTCCGGTTTCAGCATCGGCGATGCGGACGGTGACGCCCGGCAATGGAAAACCAACAGAGCCCGCGCGACGCTCGCCCTCATACGGGCTCGACGTAATCATGCCCGTTTCGGTCATGCCATAGCGTTCAAGGATGCGTTTCCCCGTGCGCTCTTCGAACTCGGTAAAAGTTTGCGGCAGCAGCGGCGCACTTCCAGAAATGTAAAGGCGAATGCTCCGCGCTGTCTCTTTCGCGAAATCGGTTCGCGCCAACAGCCGCGTGTAAAACGTCGGCACGCCCATCATCGTCGTGGCGGAAGGCATCAAGCGGGTCAGCTCGCCCGCGTCGAACTTCTCCAGATAAATCATCGAGGCGCCCGCCGCCAGGACGACGTTCGTCGCCACGAAGAGCCCGTGCACATGGAAGATCGGCAGCGCGTGCAGCAGCACGTCTGCGCTGGTGAAGTGCCATACGTCGCGCAGTGCCAGCGCGTTCGACAAGAGATTCTCGTGCGAGAGGATGGCGCCCTTCGACCGTCCCGTGGTGCCGGACGTGTACAGGATCGCCGCCGTATCGGTTGCGCCGCGATGGACCGTATGAAATGCGTCCGGCATGCCCGCCGCGCGTTCAGTGAGTGAGCCTGTACCATCCGCCGCGAGCGTTTCGAGCCTGGCGCCCGCTTTGGCCGAGATTTCCTTCAGCGCATCCGCGGCACTCGGATCTACAATAAGCAACGCCGGCTCCGCATCCTCCACGAAATAAGCAATTTCAGACGGCGTGTAGGCCGTGTTGAGCGGCACGTACACCGCGCCCGCCTGCACACACGCCGCGTAAAGCGCGAGCGCCTCCTGCGACTTGTCCGCTTGCACCGCTATGCGGTCACCCGATTTCACGCCGAGGCTAAGAAGAGCGTTCGCAATTCGCCCTGCATCATCCAGAAAAGAGCTGTAGCTCGTCGCCCCACCGTCGCCGGAGATGAGAAACGCCCCGGACTTGCGCGCGTGCGGCGCAAACAGCGCGTCGTATAAGTGGTTGGGCATGGGTTTGCGCTATCAATTCTGTTCCGTCTCGGCCATGCCTGGACTACGAAATCAATCGCTCAAGCGCAACGGACTTAGCGTAGTATTGCAACTTGGAGTCAGCGGCGTTCACGCCACCTCAGATCATACAGCCTCACCGCCAATCGTCATACCGCTCTTCATATTGTTCACTCCAAAGCCGCTGACGGGCGCGGGGAATTCGAGCCTGCTGAGGCTTCGCCGGCGTCACCTTTTTCGCGGCCACGGGGCCGGGATTGAGCGACTTGACGACAGTCACTTGCGTGCCGGTTTGGACGAGAGTTGCGAGATGCAGGACATGCGGGTTGAGCATGCGAAAGCAGCCGGACGATTCCGCTTTGCCGATGGATTTGGGATCGTTGGTGCCGTGAATCCGGTAGAGTGTGGTGCCGAGGTAAATGGCTTTGGCGCCGAGCGGATTGTTCAGACCGCCCAACATCCGTTCCGGCAGCTCCGGTTTGCGCTGGCGCATTTCGGCGGGCGGATACCAATCGGGCCAGTCAGCAATGCGTGAGACCTTCTCTGATCCGGTCCAGGAAAATCCTTCGCGTCCCACGCCAATTGGATAGGCAAACGCGGACCCAGTGTTTGTCACGTAATAGAGTTTGCGCGCGCTGATATCGATGATGATCGAGCCAGGTGCGTAGGGCCCAGAAAAAGCAACGACAGGCGGCGTCGCCGGTGCAATATCGGGACGAGGGCCGCCGTTGGCGCCGGCAATCTTGTTCTGCTCTGCGTCGCCGTCCGGCTCGCGCGCGGTATCGGGTTCTTCGAATTCGTCGTAGCGCTCATCGTAGCGCGGGTTGAGATAGCGTCGATCGCGATCACTACGCCGGTCATAGCCGCGATTATCGTTACGCCAGCTGTTCGGGCGGCGCTCGTACGGGTCGTACTGGGGCTCAAACTGTTCGTCGTTTTCCTGGTCGTAGCGGTCATCATAGGGTTGCACCACGAGCGGCGGCGGCCGCCGGTAGGATGGCGGGTTCCATGGGCTCCAGTTGGGCCCGTCCTGGGCAAACGCCGACACTGGCAGAAGTGCGATCGCCCAAAGCGCCGCCATGCCTGCCAAGAAGCCAGTTGCCGAATTTCGCGCAAACATGATGTGGAGTCCCTCAACCCAATGTGATCGTTAGTTTTTCTCGTATTCCAGAATAGTGCAGGAAGTCGACTTTCACGTGGCAGCACCGTGACTGGGACATGAACGCATCGGGAGGGGCATGGTTTCCTCAAGGGGTTCCGGAGGAATTTCCCACAGGCCGACGCCAAGCCCCACTCGCGCCACTTTCCCTTGACCCATTGGCCCTCGCAGGCAATCTGTGCCGCCCGCTGGATAATGCAGGCAGCTGACCAACGATCGGGGCTCTTCCGCATGCGCACTTCACTTTTCCGCTTGACCCTTGCCGCACTTTTCCTGGCGCCGGGCTTCATACACGCGCGCGCCGAGCCCGCCGTGCCACCACCGTCGAAGCCGCGCAATTGCCAAAACGCCGTGCCGTTTTCCCGCTGGATCGTCGATTTCAAGAAGGAAGCCGTTGCAGACGGCATCAAACCGCAAACCATTGAAGCCACCATCGGCGGCATGACACCGGATCAAAGCGTCATCGGCCGCGACAGGAAGCAAGGCTTCTTCAATCAGACCTTCCTCGAGTTCTACGGCAAGCTCGCGACCCAAAGCCGCTATCAGATGGGCCGCTCGTACTTACAAAAGCATGGCGCCATCTTCGCGCGCGCCGAAAAAGAATACGGTGTGCCGGGCGCGGTCATCACAGGCTTCTGGGCGCTTGAAAGCGACTTTGGCATCGGCATGGGCAACCTTCCGGTTATGCGCTCTCTGTTAACGCTCGCGTGGGATTGCCGGCGCGGCGAACTGTTCCGAGAAGAATTGAAAGCGGCGATGAAAATCATCGAAAAAGGTTATCTGCGAGAGAATGAAATGATCGGCTCGTGGGCCGGTGAACTCGGGCAAACGCAATTCCTGCCCGGACATTATCTCAACTATGCCGTCGATTACGACAACGACGGCCGCCGCGATCTGATGCAAGACGTTCCCGATATCATCGGCTCGACCGCCAACTTCATCAAAGACCTCGGCTGGCGCGCGGGCGAACCCTGGATCGAAGAAGTGCGCTTGACCAAGGAATTGGCGTGGGACCAAGCCGATCTCGAAATCGAACACCCGCGCTCGCAGTGGGCCGCGTGGGGCGTGCAGAGCGTCTCTGGAAAACTCCCCGCCGACGGACTGAAAGCGTCCCTCATGCTGCCCATGGGGCGCAATGGGCCGGCTTTCCTCGCCTACTCGAATTTCCGCATCTACACCAAGTGGAACAATTCTCTCACCTACGCCACGACGGCCGCCCATCTCGCCGCCCGCATGAACGGGGCACCGCAAATGTCGCGCGGCAATGGCGGACCCGTTGCATCGTTGAGTTACGAGCAGATCAAAGAACTGCAAGTCATCTTGACGACGCGCGGGTTTGACGTCGGAGAGCCAGACGGCAAGATCGGCGCGGGTACGCGCAAAGCGGTCAAGGCCATGCAAATCAAATTAGGTCAGCCTCCCGACAGCTATCCGACGCCCGAGTTGCTCGCAGCAATGCGCGGCCGGGGGTGAATGTAGGTCGGGGTGAGCCCGTCCTCGCGAACCCCGACGGCAACAATGCAAGTCGTCGGGGTTCGCCAGAAAGAACTCACCCCCGACCCACCCCACTACGCTACAGCCGCGGCAGATCCGTCATACGCCGGGCCCATGACATTCAACTCGCGTTCAGGCGCCGCATACGGCAGGAAACCATTTTCAACGGCCGCCATGTAGAAATCTGCAATCTTTTTAGGCTCATTGATGTACTCGACTGACAGCACCGGCTTGCCGCTATCTATGAAATTTGCGGCCAAGATATCCAGTGCCTCAGTATCCGGTTTGAACGGATTGTTCTCTGCCTTATCGCCGCGAAAGAAAACATCCTCGCAGGCAATGGCGCTGATGGCTTCAAGATAAGCGTCGCGGCGGGCATGATCTTCGTCTTCGAGCGCATCGATAATGAAGGGTGCGTTCTGCGGAATGATGAGGAATTCGGGATTAAACGTGCGTGCGTGCCGGGCCATCGCCGAGATGAAATCGATCATGCGGGCGGCGGCCTCGCGCTCGGTTTTGGGATCGCCAGCGCGGCACTCGGCGTTGCCTGCAACTTCAACGCCCCAATGATAATAGCCATCGACAATATCGAGATAGGCGCCGTCAAACCCCGCCTTGATGATGTGATCGAGCCAGCCGGTTCCTTCGCTATTGAAAATGATGTTCTGCCAGTCCTTGTCCCAGTAGCGCACCTTACGCGAGTTCGGCCAGCTCTCGTTCCACGCGCCGAGCCAGAGAGGGGCCTTATCTGTCGGCTCGCCCGCAGCACGCTGGTCCTTGTCTTCGTAAGTCGTCCAATCGTCCTGCCAATGATCGCGATAGTCGGAGGCTTCGCCGATTGAGATGTAGGACACGATGACCGAATTGGCTTTTTCGCGTTTTTTTAGCGCCTCGATCTGCACGAGCGTGAACGCACCTTTGTTCGACCCATCCTTGGAGAAATCGATCACGAGCAAGTCGTGGGCCGCGAGCTTCAACTCGCCAATCGGCAGCTTATGAGACTTGCGGTTTTGGCCCGCCCCCTGCAAGCGATAGCCCCAGTGACGCACCGAACGCAGTCCATCGGCGGTCATGAAGTCGATTGCCATGTTGCGTCTCCAAATTTGAGAACAGCCGTACCGGACGCGTTCTCTGCCCGGATTAGTGCAGCTTCACCTGCGGCTCTGTGCGCCGGGTGAGCAGCCGCGACAGCGTATCGAGTGTCACCTTGACGGGGCCATGCAGTGCCATCTCGTGCATCTTATAGAGCGAGCGGTACATGAGTTTGGCAAACCAGCCTTCGATGCGCATGGATTTGCCCGAGATAAAGCCCATCAGATTGCCGACCGTCGAATAGTGGCCAAGCGAAACGAGCGATCCGAAGTCCATGTACTTGAAGGGGGCAAGCGCTGTCTCGCCTGCGACGCGGCGCTGGAGTTGCTTCACGAGATGGGACGATTCTTGATGAGCAGTCTGCGCGCGCGGCGGCAAGGGTGACTTTTCGCCCGGAAGTATCAGATGCGCGCAATCGCCAATCGCGAACACACTGTCGTCCTTCGTCGTCTGCAGCGTCTCGCGCACAACCAGCATGTTGGTTTTGGTGGCTTCCAATCCGTCGAGGTTTGCAAGTACGGCAGGTCCTTTCACGCCCGCCGCCCAGACAACGAGTTCGGCTGGAATAAAATCTCCGTCCTTGAGCTTGATGCCGTCCTTGGTGACCTCAGTCACGAAAGAGTTGGTGCGGATTTCGACATTGAGACCGTGCAGAACTTGGCTGACCGCGTTCGACATGCGCTCTGGCAGCGCCATAAGAATTCTGGGTGCGGCTTCGATCAACGCGATTTTGATATCTTTCTCGGGATCGATTTTGTCGAGACCGAAGGCGACGAGGCCGCGCAGGCTCGAATGCAGTTCGGCAGAAAGCTCCGTTCCCGTTGCGCCGGCACCAACAATCGCGACGTACAGTTGCCCAGGACGCACCGGGCCGGGCTGAGCGTTCGCGTGCACGCAGGCGTTCAAGAGCCGGCGGTTAAAGCGCTCGGCTTGTTCGGGCGTGTCGAGCATGACAGCGTTTTCTTTGACGCCCGGTGTGCCAAAAGAATTCGAAACACTGCCGATGGCGATAACAAGCGTGTCGTACGGCAACCAGCGGTCGGGCGTGATCTGGCGCCCTTCCTCGTCAACGGTTTCTGCGAGATGCACGCGCTTTTGATGCCGGTCGAGGCCGATCATTTCGCCGTAGCGATATTTGAATCCGTGCCAGTGGCCTTGCGCTTGATATTCCAGTGCGTGCCGCCCCGTGTCCATACTTCCGGCAGCGATTTCGTGCAGCAGCGGCTTCCAGATGTGCGTGCGCGATTTATCGACCAGCGTGATGTGCGCCTTGCCTCTGCGGCCCAGTTTATGGCCGAGTTGCGTCGCAAGCTCCAATCCACCCGCGCCACCGCCGACGATGACGATGTGGTGCTTATCGGATTGCCGCGGCACGACGAGTGAGGGCGTGACTGGTGCCAAGCCTGGCGCAGACGGAATGTTGTTCATTGTGGCACCTGTGTTTCTATTCCCTCTCCCGTTCCTGCACTAAACGGGGAGAGGGTCAGGGTGAGGGGCAGCCTCACGTTCGAACAAGTTGCTGCCCCTCACCCCAACCCTCTCCCCATGACAAGTGAACAGTCATGGGGAGAGGGGAGAAGTTTCTACCCTCTGATCTCGCCGCCTGTGGCCTTCTTTACTTCAGTGACGATGGCTTGCGCTATGCGTTCAATGTCCTTGTCAGTCAGAGTTTCGGACGCGGGCTGGATCACGGCCTCGATGGCGATCGATTTCTTGCCCTCTGCCGCTAAGTTCCCGCCTTCGAACACGTCGAACACGCTGACCGACTGGATCAGCGCCTTGTCGGCATTCAAAGCCGCCTTGATCACGTCTCCGGCCGCAACCGTGCGCGGAACGATGAACGCGAAGTCTCTCTTGACAGGCAGCAAGTCGGCGGCGGCCAAGGGCGGCTTGGCTTTTGAAGAAACAGCTGCCGTTGCAACCTGTCCAAACGCTGGAAGTTCTTGTGTTGCCGATGCTGATCGATCTGGCATTAAATGTCCTTTTGACTTCTTCTTTTCTGCCGGCAAGGCATCGAGAAAAACTTCAAATGCCGCAACAGGCGCTTCCACATCAAGCATCTGCAAGGTGCCAGGATGCACTTCGCCGAAATGCGCGAGCACGACCTTGGGGCCAAGCCGTAGCGTTGCCGAGCGCCCCGGGTGATACCAGGCAGGCGCGTCGCGCGTGATCTGCGCCTTCGCCGGATCGAAGCCAAGTGCTGCGAGTGCCGCAAACACGTCCGCCTTGACGTCGAAGATACCGGCGTCGCTTGCCGTGCCATCCCAATGACGCCCGGCACCTGCGAGTTTCGCGGTTCCGGCGCGCACGCCGGCAGCACTCACATACTGATCTTCCGGCTTCGGGCCGCGATAAGCTTGCCCCAGTTCGAAGAGAGCAACGTCGCTCGCGCCGCGATTTCGGTTTCGTGTCACGGCCGCCAGCAACCCAGGCAGCAATCCGGGCCGCATCGACGACATTTCGCTTGAAATAGGATTGGCGAGTTCGAGCGTATCAGACCCGCCGCCGAAGTGCCGGGCCTCGCCTCGCGTGATGAACGACCACGTGACGGCTTCGACGAAACCGCGTGCTGCTAAAAGACGGCGCGTGCGCCGCGCGCGCTTTTGCTTTTCGGTCAGCACAGCCCGCGTCACGCCATACATGCGCGGCAGCGGCGTGGCCGGAACGCGGTCCATACCGGCGATGCGCACGACTTCTTCAACGAGGTCTGCGGGCCCGTGGATGTCGGGGCGCCACGACGGCACGGACACTCTGGCGGCATTCGGCTTACCATCCATTGTGAAACCGAGCGTTCCAAGCGTGGATTTGATTTCTGCGTCCTGAAGTTTCACACCTGTCAGTTTTTCGACGCGTGCGAAATCGAACGCGATGACGACATTTTTAATTGGCTCTTTGCCTGCGATTTTCGCTTTCGTTGGTTCGCCGCCGCAGAGCTTCAAGATCATATCTGTTGCAAGGTCGAGGCCCGGGCGAACGCTCGCGGGGTCAATGCCGCGTTCGAAGCGATAGCGGGCGTCCGTTTGCAACCCGCTCTTGCGGCCGGTCGCGGCGGTGCGGACGGGATCGAAGTACGCGCTTTCGATGAAGACGTTGACTGTCGCGTCGGTCGAACCCGAAGCCTCGCCACCCATGATGCCGCCAAAACCCAGGGGGCCGCTAGCGTCGGCAATGACGCACATGGTTTGATCGACGGTGTGTTCCTTGCCGTCCAATCCTGTGAACTTTTCGATCTTGTTGCCGAGCCGTGCGCGAATGGCGCCCTTAAGTTTGTCGGCGTCGTAGACGTGCAACGGCCGGCCGCGATCGAAGGAGATGTAATTTGTCACGTCAACAAGCGCATTGATCGGGCGCAGGCCAATGGCTTTCAAGCGGTTCTGCAGCCATGCAGGCGACGCGCCGTTTTTGACGCCTTTGATGAGGCGTCCTGCGAACACGGGGCATGCGTCCGCTGTTTCGGCCGAGAATTCGAGTTTGATATCGATGGGGCATTCGGCTTTGCCTTCGACCGCGCCGAGTTTCGGTTCTGGCTTCAGCGTGCCCATGCCGGCGGCTGCCAGATCGCGCGCGATCCCGCGCACGCCCGTGCAATCGGGTCTGTTCGGCGTTAGTTTCACTTCGATGACGGGATCGTTCGCGCCCATGACGTCGATGTAGCGCTGACCGACCTTCAAGGCGTAATCGAGCGGCAGATCGAGGATGCCGTCGCTCTCGCCCGGCAACTGAAGTTCGGCGGCTGAGCACATCATGCCGTTTGAGACGACGCCGCGCACGGGCTTCTTCTCAAGTGTGATTTTGGAACCGGGAATATATGTGCCCAACGGCGCGAATACGGAAATCATGCCGGGCCGCGCGTTCGGCGCGCCGCACACGACTTCAACCAGCGGCTGGCCCTTGGCAATCTCAACCTGCACAATTTGCAGCTTGTCGGCGTTGGGGTGCTTCTTGGCTTCCACAATGCGCGCAATCGTGAACGCGCCGAGCGTGGCGCCCGCGTCGTCGATGCCCTCGACCTCAAGCCCGATCGAATTCAATTTCGCCGCAAGCTCGCTGAGCGGTTTCGTGGTCTCGAGATGATCTTTCAGCCAGGAGAGTGTGAATTTCATGTGTCTCTCCTTTAACCCGACAACCCGCCGCCCAGCGTCGGCACGTCGAGCACGCTGAAACCATAATGGCGCAGCCAGCGCAAATCGCCGGCGAAAAACGCGCGCAAATCCGGGATGCCGTATTTCAGCATCGTCAAACGATCCAGGCCGACGCCGAAGGCGAAGCCTTGATACTTTTCCGGATCGAGCCCGCAATTGCGCAAGACGTTGGGGTGCACCATGCCGCAGCCCAAGATCTCCAGCCACTGCCCCGGCTTACCAATCGCTTCCGCGCCGATATCGACTTCCATCGACGGTTCCGTGAACGGGAAATGCGACGCGCGAAACCGCATCTTCACTTCGTCGACTTCGAAGAACGCCTTGCAGAATTCTTCCAGCACCCATTTCAAGTGCCCCATGTGCGTGGTCTCGTCGATCACCAAGCCTTCGATCTGATGGAACATCGGCGTGTGCGTCTGGTCGCTATCGCAACGATACACGCGCCCCGGCGCAATCACGCGGATTGGCGGCTTCTGGTTCATCATCGTGCGGATCTGAACGGGCGAGGTATGCGTGCGCAGCAAGAGCCGCTTACCGTCCGCATCCGGCGAGAAATAAAACGTATCGTGATCCTGGCGCGCGGGATGGTCAGCTGGAATATTGAGTTTATCGAAATTCATCTCGTCGGTTTCGATATCCGGGCCTTCGGCGACCGCAAATCCCATATCGGCAAAAATTTCGATCACTTCATCGAGCACTTGGGAAACGGGATGAATGCGCCCCTCGCCTTGCGCGCCCAAGCGCACGGGCAATGTCACGTCGGCCCGCTCGGTCGCGAGTTTAATGTCCAAAGCGGCCGCTTCGAGAATGCCTTTGCGCGCATCAATCGCGCTCGTGATTTTGCTCTTGAGCGTATTGACCGCGGCGCCAAACGATTTCCGCTCTTCGACAGGCAAGCCGCCGAGTTGCCCCATCAATTCGGAGATGCGCCCCTTCTTGCCCAACGCGGCCACGCGCACGGCTTCAATCGCGCCTAAATCCTTGGCGCCAGCGATCTCGATGATGAGGCCGCTTTCGAGTTTGGAAAGGCCGTCGGTAGTATTGCTCATGAGGCGCCTCCTAGCACTTCGCGATATGACTCTGGATTGAGGCATCGCGCAATGACGCCGGTTCGCTCGAACCCCCTCCCCATCTCGCCGAAGGCGAGCCTTCGGCTCGACGCGGGGAGTAGGGGTGGGGGGATTGCGCGGGAGCGATGGCGATGCAGTGGCAGGAAGTGGCAAATAGACGAACGCAATGTCTTAGCATCCGCTCTTTGCTTCACCCCATCCCCAACCCCTCCCCGTCAAGGGGAGGGGGAAGTGAGCAGTGCCGCGCAAGACCCGCGCCTCTTAGCGATAGCTTCTGCGCAAGCCAGTGCCCGGCCAGACCGGACAGCCGGCTGCGCACAACTCTTAAGCCGCCTTCTTCGCCTTCGCGCCAGCGTCCTTCTTAGCAACCGGAGTACCGGCCGCTTTAGCCGCCTGATCGACGAGAGCCTTGAAGGCATCGGGATCCTTGATCGCGATATCCGACAGCATCTTCCTATCGATCGTGATGCCGAGGTTGGTCAGCCCGTTGATAAAGCGGCCGTACGTCAACCCGTGTTCGCGGGTTGCGGCGTTGATACGCTGAATCCAAAGCGCGCGGAAATTGCGTTTCTTCAGTTTGCGGCCGATATAAGCGTACTGCTGTGCCTTTTCGACGGCTTGCTTTGCCGTTTTGATCAGGCGGCTGCGGGCGCCGTAATAACCTTTGGCGGCTTTGAGAACTTTCTTGTGCTTGGCGTGGGCGGTAACGCCACGTTTGACGCGGGCCATGGAAGGGCTCCTTCGGAGAGGGATTAGGTTCTAGGTTTTAGGTTTTAGGTTTTGGGGATTAGGTTTTCTTGGATCAGGTATTTGAGAGCGTGCGCTTCGCGAGCGCGCCACGTCCCTAACCCCTAGTCCCTAAAACCTACCACCTGCCTCGCGCGCTTCAGCGCGCGTACGGCATGTACTTCTTGACGATTTTGGCGTCGGAATCGTTCAAGATCCCCGTGCCGCGCGCCTTCTGCACGAACTTCGCCGTGCGCTTGATCATGCCGTGACGCTTGCCCGCTTGACCGGCTTTGACTTTCCCGGATGCGGTCATCTTGAAGCGCTTTTTGGCGCCCGATTTGGTTTTCATTTTAGGCATTTTGCTCTTCCTTTTATTCGCTCACGGGCCGCACTGATCGCATCAACTCACGCTGATCCGATCTGGCCCTTCGCGGGAGCGCCACTCAGTGGCGGGGCGCGCTTGCGCCCACGGACCGAGGGGTCCGAAGAGCGGTAGCGTTGCGCAATGCTGGATGGAGCTGCCTGAAATCGCACGGCACTTCGGCCGCGCGGCCTCGGGACATTTGGCCCGAGGCATATCTGGCGAGCTTCAAGGCGCTGCGTGCCCAGGCCCGTCACGGGCCCCTAAAAGGAGACCGTTTCCGAACCTAAATGCGGATCAC
>JAYSVT010000178.1:0-1841 GCA_043718455.1 Hyphomicrobium sp. | reverse complement strand
GGCGTGCATTCGGAAAAGACGCCGAGTACCGGCGCTATGACCTCGCGCGCGTCTCAAAAACGCTGAAGGAGTGCGGGCTGGAAGTAACCTCGGTAACGCCAGCGCTTGGAATCAAGGGCGGGATGGATAGAGTGTTGCGCAAGGGGCTGTGGCATACTGCCGGTCTGGCCAATAGTTTTGTCTTCGTCGCACGCAAAACCTGAAGCGTTGCCGTTTTATGCAAGCTCCGCGAGCAGGCACTTGAGAAGCCCATAGTCGTAGCGGCCCTCAAGCGCCGCGTGCGCAGGGCCAAGTTTCCCCGTATCAAGCGTGTGGCAGCGTTCAAACACACTCAGAATTTCGTCAATCTCAGATTCGTCCAGCGGCAAAACTTGCCGGGCTTCGAGCAGCCCTGCTTCAATCGCCTCAGCGAAATGACCAAAAACGGTCGATGTTTCGATGTTTCGCTCTGTTGCGATCGCTTGGGCATCGAGGCCGCGCAGATGTGCGGCCAGCGTTTGGTTCACGGTTGCGGGCAGGCGGTTGGTCAGCACCGGACGGGCCTTGTGGGCCTTGATGACGTCAAGAAACGCGGCGCCATAACGTGCGATCTTGCTGGCACCGAGGCCCAGAATGTCATGAAGCGCGTCCTCGCTTTGCGGGCGCTTTTCGGCGAGTTCGAGAAGCGTGCGATCCTGTGCAACGACGTAGGGCGGCAATTTGGCGGCACCCGCGAGTCGCACGCGCAGCGCCTTGAGAGCTTGAAACAAGGCGTCGTTGTGAGGCGCAACTTTAGCCGATGATTTGCTTTCCCGTTTGGTCTTCTTCGGCGGGCTGCGCGTGATGCGCATGAGGAACTTGTCTTCGCCTTTGAGCAGCGGCCGGGCGCGATCCGTGAGGCCAAGTGTACCGTGGCCTTCTTCATCGCCCGTCAGATATCCCGAGGCCACAAGCTGCCGGAAGAGGCTCTTCCACGCGGTTGCCGGGAGGTCCTTGCCGATCCCGAAAACGGAAAGGCGGTCATGGCCGTTGCGGACGATCCGCTCGTCGTCCTTGCCAACGAGGACATCGACGACATACCCGACGCCGAAACGTTGACCCGTCCGGTAGACCGCCGACAAGGCCTTTTGCGCATTGACGGTGCCGTCTTCGGTTGCCGGCGGGTTCAGGCAGTTATCGCAGTTGCCGCAGGGCTCCGCGAGGCGTTCTCCGAAGTAAGCGAGGAGCGCTTGACGCCGGCAGCCGGGCATTTCGGCGAGACCAATGAGGGCATCGAGTTTCTGGCGTTGAACTTGCTTGAAGGCGTCAGAGCCTTCCGACTGTCCAATCCATTGGCGCAGTTGCACGACATCTTGAATGCCATAGGCCATCCAGGCGTTGGCGGCTTCGCCATCGCGACCGGCCCGGCCGGTCTCCTGATAGTAGGCCTCGATCGACTTCGGCAAATTGAGATGGGCGACGAAGCGCACGTCCGGCTTGTCGATACCCATCCCGAAAGCGATCGTTGCGACGATGATGACGTCGTCGCCGCTCAAGAACTTGGATTGCGCGGCGGCGCGAACATGGGCGTCGTGTCCCGCGTGATAACTCAGAGCCTTGCGGCCTTTGGACGCGAGCCACGCCGCCGTTTCGTCAACAGACTTGCGCGATAGGCAATAGACGATGCCAGCGTCCGTAGGATGTTCGCTTTCGATAAACTGCCAGAGTTTTTCCCGGGCGCTCATCGAGCCCATTTCGCTGATTGTGTAGCGGATATTGGGCCGGTCAAAACTGGCGATGAAGGCTTTGGCGCCTTCGAGCGAGAGTTCGGTGATGATCTCTTGACGTGTGCGCTCGTCGGCTGTTGCCGTTAATGCGATACG
>JAYSVT010000177.1:0-5259 GCA_043718455.1 Hyphomicrobium sp. | reverse complement strand
ACTTCCGGCCCATTCAAGTCGGGGGCCACGACATACAACGCTGTGATGGCGACCGAGAATTTCGCAACGTCTGGCGCAAGTTTTTTCGTCACGGGCGTTGCCATCACCGATAAAGACGCAGACAATTTCTACGATATCGGCGAAGCCCGCTCAGGCATCACTATGTCGCTTTCCACCGGGGGCAGCGACGCCACGGGGGCGGCCGGCGGTTTTGCGGCAAAGTTCGCGGGTGGCACGGTCGGCGTAACTTTCTCGGGGGGCAATCTCGCGAGCAATGTTTCTGTCACAATCGCGGCCGGATCGCAGAACGCGAAAGTCGATCTGCTGGACGCCAATGAGATTTTGTCGTCGGTCTCGACGACACTTGGCGCGGGCGCCGTCCGGCTCGGCCTGCTCGGCGTTGCGAGTATTCGTGGCACCGGCAACGATGTGTCGAACGTCATTATCGGCAACAAGGGCGGCAACGCGATCAACGGTCTAGGAGGCAACGACGTTCTCAACGGTGGCGCGGGGAGCGACGTTCTGAATGGCGGCACCGGAAACGACTTTATGACCGGCGGCGCGGGCCGGGACATTTTGACTGGCGGCTCGGGTGCCGATAAGTTTGATTTTAATGCCGTGTCGGAATCTGGAAAGACGGCAACGCTGCGCGATCAAATTACGGATTTCCTGCGCGGTACCGACAAGCTTGATCTCTCGTCGATAGATGCACGCACGGCACTTACAGGCAACCAGGCGTTCACGTGGATCTCGACCCAAGCCTTCCATCATCGTGCCGGCGAATTACACACCGTGCGTTCTGGCGCAAATCTCGTCGTCGAGGGCGACATCAACGGCGACGCTGTTGCCGATTTCCAGATTCAGTTGAACAATGTTTCTGCGCTGGCGGCCGGCGATTTCGTTTTGTAGATGGCGAACACGCGCCGCCACAGATAGGGCCACAGATGGGGTCAAACCCGCAGGGTCGGACCCCCGCACATTAAAATTTGATCTTAACTTTGATGAGGACTTGAGCGCACCGCTGTTTTGAGGTATATTCGCTACAGTGCCGCGAATGCCGGGTCGAATTCACGATCCGGCATTATTCGTTGGCGCGGTGTCAGCTTAAAATCGTTATATTCCGCCTCAGGGAATAAACCATCGCTTTCCCGCGTTTTACTCATTCCAAGTATTCGTGCGTAGTTTTTCCGCCTCCAGTTGGGGCGACCGATTCTATGGGGATCCTGAACATGGCACGCAAACGCGGTACTTCCGGAAATGACATTACGCGGGGCACCAATTCCAACGATTTGATCGAAGGCCTTGGCGGCAACGATAGTCTGCATGGCGGCAATGGCGACGACCGGATTTACGGCGGATCGGGCAACGACAGGCTCTACGGCGGCCACGGCGCCGACGATCTCAACGGCGGCTCGGGCCGCGACCGGTGTTTCGGCGGCAATGGTGCGGACGATATTTTCGGCGGCGACGGCGACGACGTTCTGCTCGGCGGCGCAGGGATCGACGAGATCTCAGGTGGTAACGGCAACGATCAGATCTTCGGCCAAGAAGGTGACGACGAACTCGCCGGCAACGCGGGCAACGACTTGCTCGACGGCGGTGCCGGCAACGATGAACTCGAAGGCGGCGCTGGAAACGACGTGCTGCGCGGCGGCGCGGCTGATGACGAGATGTTTGGCGGCGCGGGGCAGGATACGCTTTCGGGCGGCCCGGGTGCCGGTATCGACGAATTCAAGTTCGCAGTTGGCGATACCGGTGCTACGGCGGACACCCGCGATATCATCACGGACTTCGAGGTCAATATCGACGACATTGATCTCCGCATGATCGACGGGAACCGAGATGTGGACCTCGTGTTCATCGACCAGGCCACCTTTTCGGCTGGCGGTGCGGGCGAACTCCGCTTTAGCCAGGACACCGTCAATAACTGGACCTTGATCGAAGGCGATACCAACGGCGATGGCACTGTAGATTTCCAGATTCAGTTGACGGGCCTCATCAACTTGTCCAGCGAGGACTTCAACCTCTAACTCTCGCATTGCAGTCGTCCCGGCCCCGGAGAAGCAGCTCAGAAGAGGCTGACTCCGGGGCCTTTTTTACGTGCCGCCCGCCAATCTTGACTTTCAGCGGTCGCCATGCGCTTTTCCGCGTCGATTTCCAGTGATTTTCGACAAGGGATAAAGGCCATGGCTCCGGCCAAGATGCACCGTTACCGATCGACCACCTGCGGTGGCTTGAGGAAGGCGAATGTGGGCGAATCGGCTCGCCTTTCCGGCTGGGTGCACCGCGTGCGCGACCATGGCGGCGTGATGTTTATCGACGTGCGTGACCATTACGGCATCACGCAGGTGGTGGCGGACCCTGATTCGAAAGCCTTCAGGAGCGCAGAAGCCGTGCGCTCGGAGTGGGTCATCCGCATTGATGGCGCGGTGCGCGACCGGCCGGCTGGGACGACCAACGCGGATTTGCCGACCGGCGACATTGAACTCTACGCGACCGAGATCGAAGTTTTGTCGGCGGCGAAGGAACTGCCCGTGCCTGTGTTCGGCGAACCGGATTATCCGGAAGACTTGCGCTTGACGTATCGCTTCTTGGATTTGCGGCGCGAGAGCCTGCACGCCATTATTATGAAGCGCTTGGAGATTACGAAGTCGATCAGAAAGCGCATGCATGACGCGGGCTTCAACGAGTTTCCGACGCCGATATTGACCGCCTCATCGCCCGAAGGCGCGCGCGACTTTCTCGTGCCGAGCCGCGTTCATCCGGGCAAGTTCTACGCGCTTCCGCAAGCGCCTCAGCAGTATAAGCAATTGTTGATGGTGTCGGGCTTCGACCGCTATTTCCAGATCGCGCCGTGTTTCCGCGACGAAGACCCGCGCGCCGACCGGTTGCCCGGCGAATTCTATCAGCTCGACGTGGAGATGAGCTTCGTCGAACAGGAAGACATCTTCCAGACGATGGAACCCATTCTGACAGACCTATTTGTTGAGTTTGCGGGTCCTGCCGAAGGCGGGAAAGGAAAAGCCAAGTCCGTGACCAAGAACTGGCCGCGCATTCCCCATAGCGAGGCAATTGCCAAGTACGGGACCGACAAGCCTGACCTGCGCAATCCGATTGAGATGGCCGACGTGACCGAGCATTTCCGCGGTTCGGGCTTCAAAGTGTTTGCAGGCATGATCGAGAAGGACCCGAAGGTGCGCGTGTGGGCCATCCCCGCGCCAACGGGCGGTTCTCGAGCCTTTTGCGACCGCATGAACGCTTGGGCGCAGGGCGAAGGCCAGCCGGGATTGGGCTACATCATGTGGCGCGAAGAGGAAGGCTCTGCGGGCGCGGGGCCGATTGCTAAGAACATCGGGCCAGAACGTGCAGGAGCAATCCAGAAGCAGCTTGGTTTGAAGACCGGTGACGCCTGCTTCTTCACGGCGGGTAACCCGGCGAACTTCTACAAGTTCGCGGGTAGCGCGCGCGATCGTGCCGGCCAGGAATTGAAACTGATCAATGAAGACCAGTTCGCGCTTGCGTGGATTGTCGACTTCCCGTTCTACGAATGGAACGAAGAAGACAAGAAAATCGACTTCTCGCACAACCCGTTCTCGATGCCGAAGGGCGGTTCGGAAGCACTCGAAGCCGCTGAGAAGCAGGGCCGCGATGCGTTGCTCGACCTCAAAGCCAACCAGTACGACATTGTCTGCAACGGTTATGAGATTGCATCCGGCTCCGTGCGAAACCACGTACCCGAGACGATGGTCAAAGCGTTCGAAATCACGGGGCTGTCGCAAGCCGACGTGGAAAGCCGCTTCGGCGGGCTCTATCGCGCCTTTCAGTACGGCGCGCCCCCGCACGGCGGCATGGCGGCTGGCATCGAGCGCGTCGTCATGCTGTTGACGGGCTGCAAGACGGTGCGCGAAGTGGCGCTGTTCCCGATGAACCAGCAGGCGGCAGACTTGCTGATGAGCGCGCCGTCGGAAGCTTCTCCCAAGCAATTGCGCGAGTTGAACATCCGCGTGATGCCGCAGGAAGCGAAGAAGGTGTAAGCGGGCTGCGCAGCGTGGCTCACTGATTGAAATTCATTTGCGAATGTCATTTGGCTATTCTTGAAACAGCCTTCGCTGCGTGACCGCCAACGCGTGCGCTTCCGCAAATTTGCAACGGGTCGCCCGAATCTGACATTTCATTATCGGTTTTGGCTTAGCACTAAACTTCGTCGTTCGAACTCCGTCCAGGTTCGGCGCAGCCGTTACCGGCTGCTTAACCTATATGCTCACAACACGTACTAAACACTGTCTTTATTTGACCGGCGCAAGACTTCGTCAACCGTCGGGGCGCACTCTTTGCTGATATTGCGGGAACCCCTATTTGACGAGTTCGAAAATGTACAGGTCTGCCAAACGCCAGTCTTTCGCGCATTGCCAAAGTGGCGCTGTGACGCTCATGTTTGGACTGTTCGCTATCGTACTGTTCGGTATCGTCGGCGCCGCTGTTGATTATAGCCGCTGGGTGCACGCTCAAACGCGCACCGCAGACGTGCTTGATGCTGCGGTTTTGGCGGCTGGCCGGCAACTTCAGGCGGATCCGCAAAACACGAATGCCGCTTTAGAAAAGGCTACTGCCTTTTTCAATGAGGCAATCAAGCGAAACAATCTGCCCATCGGCCAAACCGCGATATTCGCAATGTCCGACGGCGATATGGCAATCAACGGTTCGGTTAACACAAAAATCAAGACGCCACTCTTGGGGGTTCTGCAGTTCCGGGATCTTCCCGTGATCGCCGAAGCCAAGGCCATGCTTGCGACAGGCGGCAACGGCGGCAGCGAACTCGAAGTTTCCCTCATGCTCGACGTCACGGGATCGATGTGTGCCGACGGCGAGGGGCCATGCACGTCGAGCCCAAAGTTGAATGCGCTCAAGACTGCAGCAAACGATCTCGTCAATATTGTCATACACAATGAGGGAGACTCGACCGCCCGCGTGGCACTCGTGCCGTTTTCGACGCGCGTGCGGGTTGGCGGCTACTCAAACGGACTTGACGAGGGAACGGCGGCGCTTCGCATGAAACAGCTGACCAACCTCGATCCGAAGTGGACGGGCTGGTATAATATGTGCAAGTCGTCCACAGGCAGCGGCGCCAGCGAAGGAGGCGGCACCTGGAGTTGTTCGCTATTCGCAAGCGAACATCAAGAAAACTGGAAAGTCATGCCGTGCGTCACGGACCGGAACGGGCCTCAGCAGTATACGGATGCGGCTCCGGGTGCCAATGCG
>JAYSVT010000176.1:0-5285 GCA_043718455.1 Hyphomicrobium sp. | reverse complement strand
ACAACGCTAAGATTGTTCCATGCAAATTCAGTCACAGCCCCAACGCTTATCCACGAAACGGCGTTATCCGTTCATCATCGCTGTGATTGTCGTGACTTTGATTGCCAGTGCAGCAGTGCGCGGCACTGAGCTGCCGGCACATTTCGCCCTGGGCCTTGGGTTTGCCTGCGCTGCGCTAGGCTTTACCGCCGGCCGCAAATTCGGTTCTGCGTTCATTGGAGATAGGACCGCCGTAGAACAACAGTCTGCTACAAATTTTTCGGCGGAGGTTTCGCTGCGGCATGTGATCGATGTTCTAGACATGCCCGCGTTCGCCTTGGGGCCTGAGAACACTGTTTTTGCGGCTAATCGTGGCGCTCGCGATCTCTTTACCGATATCGCAATTGACCGGCCACTCCATCAAGTCACTAGAAACCCCGGTCTCAATATGGCCGTGCAGCAGGCACGCGAACAACGCTCGGCGCAAAAGTGCGAATTTAGCGAGTACACCCCTTTGGTGCGGCGTCTCTTCGTCTCCGTTTCGCCGCTGTTTACGGCCGGCGCGTCGATCGAAAAATTTGGCCTTCTGGTCCAGGTCCGCGACGTGAGCGAACAGGATCGCCTCACTCAATTAAGAACGGACTTTATTGCCAATGCCAGCCACGAACTCAGAACACCGCTCGCCTCGATTAAGGGGTTTGTCGAGACGTTACAAGGCTCGGCCAGCAGCGATGCTGCGGCTCGCACCAAGTTTCTTCGAATCATGGACTCACAAGCCGCTCGCATGACGCGCATTCTGGACGATCTCTTGTCACTCAGCCGCATCGAAATGCGGGAGCATGTGCTTCCATCAGATATCGTTGATATCGCCCAAGTCCTGGCCACAACAGTTGAAAGCCTGGAACCGCTGTCTCGCGAAGCCAAGATTACTTTGCGATTTCAGGCCGACCCGGGAGACGCGCGTGTTCGTGGCGACCGCGATGAGCTGGTTCAAGTTTTCCAGAACCTGATCCAGAACGCCATCAAGTATGGGCGTGCTGACGGCATGGTCGAAATTTCGTTGAAGCACCGCCCCGCACAACGCGGCGCAGCATCAAGCATTCTCATCGCGGTCAAAGACGATGGGCCTGGCATCGCAGAAGAACACTTGCCGCGTTTAACCGAACGCTTCTACCGCGTCGATACGGTAACGAGTCGCGAACGCGGCGGTACCGGGCTTGGCCTCGCTATCGTCAAACACATCGTCGCCCGCCACCGCGGGGAGCTCAAGATCGCTTCGACTCTAGGCAAGGGGTCGGCATTCACAGTCATCTTGGACGCAGCCTCCTAGACTTATTCGAATCTGTGCGTCACGAGACTTGGAACCGGTCGAGACGGCCGTCGAACAACTCTAGAAATAGTATTCTGGAACATCAGGTTAGCTTGTCACAATAGTTTTGCGCGCCGGGACTAGAACCTGTTTGAGCGCGCAATTGCAGATGGTGAGCGCTTCGCCATTTGGTCTAAGCCAACATAGGAGTTCCTCCATGAGCCGATTACTTGCCTTTACAGCCGCACTGGCGATTATTGTCGCCAATTCGCCCGCCAACGCAGCCGATACAAAGTCCATCGCCATCGACGGATCGAGTACCGTGTTTCCAATCTCGGAAGCGATCGCCGAAGAGTTCCAGAAGTCCAACAAGGGTGCTATCCGCGTCACAGTCGGTATCTCTGGAACAGGCGGCGGCTTCAAAAAGTTTTGCCGCGGCGAAACAGATGTTTCGAACGCTTCGCGTCCGATTTCGAAAGAAGAAATCGCAGCCTGCAAAGCTGCAGGCATCGAGTTCTACGAGCTACCGGTCGCTTATGATGCGTTGACTGTCGTCGTCAACCCCAAGAACACCGCGCTGAAGTGCATCTCCATCGCAGATTTGAAAAAAATGTGGGAGCCGGGCGCTCAGGGTAAAGTCGCAACCTGGAAAGCCGTCAACGACAAATGGCCGGATCAGCCGCTGAAGCTTTTTGGTCCCGGTGCCGATAGCGGCACGTTTGACTATTTCACCGAAGCGATAAACGGCAAGACGAAGGCGAGCCGCGGCGACTACACGGCAAGCGAAGACGACAACGTGCTAGTGACGGGCATTTCGGGCGATCAAAACTCAATTGGCTATTTTGGTTTTGCCTACTACGCAGCCGACCCAACCAAGCTGAAGGCCCTTGAAATCGATTGGGGCAAAGGCGAAGGTTGCGTGAAGCCATCACTCGAGACTGTTATCGGCGGCACCTACAATCCGCTCTCGCGACCCCTATTTGTTTACGTTTCGAAGAAAGCAGCCGAGAAGCCCGAGGTGAAAGAGTACGTCACCTACGCCCTAACGAACGCTGCGCCGCTGATCACAGAAGTGAAGTATGTTCCGCTTCCGGCCGACGCATACAAGATGGCAAAGGCCAGATTTGACAACGGCGAGACCGGATCGATCTTCGGCGGCGTATCGGAGGTGGGGTTGAAAATTGAGGAAATTCTGAAAAGAAAGCCAGTGATGTAAGCCGGCAGGTGCGCTGATCCAACGCGTAAGCCGAAAATGTCACTAATCCGGGAGGAGTACCCAGCACTCCTCCCGGTTGTATGATTGAAAGAGGTGCGATGGCGACGAAACTGACGGCGAACCAACGGCGCAACCGGCGCTATAGAGAGCGTTTCATCGAGCTGTTGCTCCTCGGTGCCGCTGCATCATCGGTCTTCGTTACGCTCGGGATCGCTGGTGTTCTCGTCTACGAATCCGCTGGATTCTTCGCGCATGTCTCTCCGTTGTTGTTCCTGACGGACACGGTCTGGATGCCGCTCTTCGCGGAGCCGAGATTTGGCATTCTGCCTCTGCTCTGCGGCACGCTTCTCACAACTTTTGTTGCGCTCTTCGTGGCTGTACCGGTCGGGCTTACCTCCGCCGTTTATCTCAGTGAGTTCGCAAGTCCGCGGCTCCGGGAGGTTATCAAGCCAGCATTAGAATTGCTTTCGGGCGTGCCGACCGTCGTCTATGGATTCTTCGCGCTCCTGTTCGTGACGCCGCTCTTGCAGAAAACAATTTTGCCGGATCTTCCAGGGTTCAACGTTCTCTCGGCCGGCATCGTCATTGGCATCATGATTATTCCCTATATCGCCTCCCTGAGCGAGGATGCGCTCAGTGCCGTTCCCCAAGGACTGCGCGATAGTTCGTTGGCGCTCGGGGCTACAAAACTCGAAACGGCCTTCAAAGTCGTGTTTCCCGCCGCGATCTCGGGAATTGCCGCGGCTGTTGCGCTCGCACTTTCACGTGCTGTCGGAGAGACGATGGTTGTTGCGATTGCAGCGGGCCAGCAACCAAACCTCACTCTTGATCCGCGCGAACCGGCGGCAACGATAACGGCATTCATCGTACAAGTGGCGCTCGGCGATCTGCCGCACGGCACGATCGGTTATCAGTCGATTTTCGCAGCTGGTCTCGTACTGTTTCTAATAACTCTACTCTTTAGCAGCTTGTCGTTTTGGATGCGCCGCCGCTTCCGGGAGGTCTATTGATGTCTGTTGCAGTGGCCGCCGTTGATAAGAGTAAACTACGCGCGAGACGGAACGCTCGCCGCCAGCGTTACGAGCGCTTGTTTCGCTGCATCGGGCTTGCCGTCACACTCCTCGGGATCCTGGTACTTGGAGCACTTCTCGCCGATCTGATAGTCTCGGGCGCCTCCCGGCTATCATGGGACTTTCTGACGAGCTTCCCGTCGCGACGCGCATCGCAAGCCGGAATTTTGTCGGCGTGGGTTGGATCTCTGCTCGTCATACTGGTAACAGGTTTTATTGGCGTGCCGTTGGGAGTCGCGGCCGGCATCTATCTTGAAGAGTATGCACCCAAGAACATACTAACCGATATCATCGACATCAATGTTACAAACCTGGCAGGTGTGCCATCGATCATATTTGGACTTCTAGCATTGAGTCTTTTCGTCTACGGTCTCGGAACGGGGCGCAGCATTTTCACCGCGGGCCTGACGCTTGCGCTACTCATTCTACCCATTGTAATCGTTGCGACGCGTGAAGCGCTGCGGGCCGTCCCTCAGGGCCTCAGAGACGCGGCATACGGCATTGGCGCAACAAAGTGGCAGGTCACGCGCGATCATGTGCTGCTGGCGGCAATGCCGGGCGTATTGACCGGCGTCATCATTGCCATTTCGCGCGCACTTGGCGAGACAGCGCCGCTGATCACCATCGGGGCGTTGACATTCATTGCGTTCCTGCCGGCTTCACCTATCCAATCTGAGTTTCCGTATATCTCGTTCCAATGGCTAGGTGACGGATTTACCGTGCTGCCCATTCAGGCCTTCAATTGGGTCTCCCGGCCGGGAACGGACTTTCACGCTAACGCGGCGGCGGCCGGTCTCGTGCTGATGGCCATTACACTCAGTCTCAACGCCGCGGCGATCTACGTCCGCTATCGCCTGCGCAAGAAACTTAAATGGTAGGGTTGCTCTTATGACAGCTTTCCGGCTTCGCCTTGCCGACACGCCTAATCTAACCGTATCGGCGCCAGCTGCCATTAAGGCGGCGGCACGCGGCGTCGATGTCTACTACGGCGCCAAGCAGGCCCTGAACAACGTGTCGGTCGATATTCCAGATCGCTCCGTCATGGCCTTCATTGGCCCATCAGGTTGTGGCAAGTCCACATTCTTGCGCTGTCTCAATAGAATGAACGATACGATCGAGAATTGCCGCATGTCCGGCTCGATCACAATCGACGGCCAAGACATATATGGGGCTGGCGTCGATCCGGTGGAGCTTCGAACGCGTGTTGGAATGGTGTTCCAGAAGCCGAATCCGTTTCCAAAAACGATATTCGAGAATGTCGCCTATGGCCCACGCATTCATGCGCTAGCCGCGAACAAGACCGAGTTAAACGGCATCGTGGAAGAGAGTCTGCAGAAGGCCGGTCTGTGGGGCGAGGTTAAGGATCGTCTAAACGAGCCAGGAACCAGCCTGTCAGGCGGGCAGCAGCAGCGGCTTTGTATAGCGCGAAGCATCGCCATCAATCCTGACATCATCCTGATGGATGAGCCGTGCTCTGCACTCGATCCGATTGCCACGGCACGCATTGAAGAGTTGATGGATGAGCTGCGCCTGAACTACACCATCGTCATTGTTACACATTCGATGCAGCAAGCCGCACGCGTCTCGCAGAGAACAGCTTTCTTCCATCTCGGATCCTTGGTTGAGGAAGGTGAAACGAGCGCTATTTTTACCAATCCAAGGGACCAGAGAACACAGGATTACATCACCGGCCGCTTCGGCTGACCGAAAG
>JAYSVT010000175.1:0-1857 GCA_043718455.1 Hyphomicrobium sp. | reverse complement strand
TCGGGCCGGACGGAATCGCCGATGCGATTTACCGGTCCGATAAAGATGCTCTAGAGCCTCCATGCGATACGGCATGGAGGGACCCGCCAGCGCGTGCGGGGCATGCCATAGGCGCGCGTTGATGCTGTACCCAAATCACGTTGGGAGAGTGACCCCAAAAGGGGAGAACTCATAAATTTCTGGCATATGGAAATAAATTGGAGCGGGCGAAGGGGATCGAACCCTCGACCCCGACCTTGGCAAGGTCGTGCTCTACCGCTGAGCTACACCCGCATCCATCTTAGGGTCAGCGCTTTTGGCGCTTCGAGACACGCCTTATGGCGCATGTGACTATGCTTTGCAAGAGCCCTCTAAAAGCCTCTTGTATCACTTGGAAACTAAGAGTTTAAGCCGAAGGGACCAGCCATCCGCCGCTTAGTTGCCGAGGGTACCTTGAACACAAAACCGCTCAACCGTGCCGCCCTTCTGGATCATCTGGCCGCGATGGGAATCACCACAACGACAGTGGATCATCCCGCCGCCCACACGGTCGCCGAAAGCAGCACAATCGAAATTCCGCTGCCTGGCGCTCACACGAAGAACTTGTTCCTCAAAGACGAGGAAGGAACGCTTCTGCTCGTCGTGGCCAAAAGCTCAACAAAAGTGGATTTGAAGCTCTTGGCTCGCAAGCTTGGTACCGGCCGCCTGTCATTCGGCAAACCTGAAATCTTGATGGAAGCGCTGGGCGTCACCCCTGGATCGGTCACGGCCTTTGCCATCATCAACGATAAAAAGCGCCGCGTTCGTGTCATTTTGGATCAGGAATTGGCCGCGCACGACAGTGTAAACTGTCATCCGCTCGAGAACACCGCGACGACGAACATTGCATTGGCCGATCTTTTGCGGTTCATTCGTGAGAGCGGCCATGAGCCCAAGACACTTGGACTAGAGACACTCGGACTTGCGAGCACTTAGCTTCAAGAACCGGATGAAGCAGGTAAGGACACGCGTTTGATGGACTTCGGGACTCGCAAAAACGCACCGGCAAACCCAGGTGACGGCGATATTATCAAGGACGGTACGACAGCTAGTTTTGTCAAAGACGTCATCGAAGCGTCAAAAGACGTTCCTATCATCGTTGACTTCTGGGCAGCGTGGTGCGGTCCCTGCAAGCAACTCACGCCGATCCTTGAGCGCGTCGTCCGAGCCTACGCTGGCAAGGTCCGTCTCGTTAAAATCGACGTTGATTCGAATCAAGCGGTCGCCGCGCAATTGCGCATTCAGTCGATGCCAACAGTGTACGCTTTTCGCGATGGCCGGCCGATGGATGGTTTCGTTGGTGCGCAAACAGAGAGCGAAGTTCGCGCGTTTGTCGAACGCCTTGTTGGGGTTGAAGAAGCCGGCGATATCGAAGCCGTTCTGAATTCCGCCGCCGAATTAATCGATGAAGGCGATCTTCAAGGCGCCGCCGAGATTTATGCGGCCATACTGCAGGAGGATCGCGAGAACGTGGCAGCACTTGCCGGGCTTGCGCAGTGCTACCTCATAACCGGCGATCATGAACGCGCCCGTCAAACCATTTCCCTTATTCCTCCCGACAAGCGTGGCGTGCCGTCGGTTGAGGCTGTCAATGCGGCATTGGACTTGGCGGAAAAAGCGGCGAGCGTTGGCGATCTGACCGGTTTTGAAATGCGGCTGAACGCCGATCCGGCAGACCATCAAGCGCGTTATGATTTGGCCGTTGGCCTTGCAGGCGCTGGAGAAAAGGCCGAAGCTCTTGAGCACCTCTTGGAAATCGTGCGCCGTGATCGCAAATGGAATGAAGAGGCAGCGCGCAAGCAATTGCTGCAGTTTTTTGAAGCCTGGGGTTCTAAGGAA
>JAYSVT010000174.1:0-17728 GCA_043718455.1 Hyphomicrobium sp. | reverse complement strand
GAATGAACTGCCAAGCCACTCGTCCCGATCTGGCGCCGCGCGTTGTCGACCATTCGAGCGAGTCGCGCACGAGTGTCTTGTCATCGACCTTCAAGCCGAAGTGATTGACGTAAGCGCGCACCATGGCGAGGTAGTCGTCTTGGCTTGCGTTGTGAAAGCCGAGCCACAGGCCAAAGCGATCGGAGAGCGAGACTTTTTCTTCGACTGCTTCGGCGGGGTTGATCGCGGTCGAGCGCTCGTTCTCCATCATCTCGCGCGGCATCAGGTGGCGGCGGTTAGATGTTGCGTAGAAGAGCACGTTTTCCGGGCGCCCCTCGATGCCGCCTTCGAGCACGGCTTTGAGAGATTTGTAGCTCGTGTCGTCTTTGTCGAAGGAGAGGTCGTCACAGAAGACGATGAAGCGGTGCTGACTGGCTTTGAGATGCGCGAGGCACGCGGGAAGAGATGAGATGTCCTCGCGATGGATCTCAATTAGCTTGAGCCCCCGCGACTCTCCTCCGTCGAGCCGGCCGCCGGGGCTGGCCACTTCCGCATGCACCGCCTTGACGAGGCTTGATTTGCCCATGCCGCGTGCGCCCCAGAGCAGCGCGTTGTTGGCGGGGAGGCCATCCGCGAAGCGGCGGGTGTTATCCAGTAACGTCTCAGCCGTCCGGTCGATGCCTTTAAGGAGGCCCAAGGGCACACGGTTGACCTTAGGCACGGGCATGAACCTGCCCCCATCGGCCACCCAGACGAAAGCCTGGACCGCATCGAAGTCCGGAGCAGCTGACGCGGGCGGGCTGAGGCGTTCCAGAGCGGCCGCAATGCGCTCGAGAAACGGGGGGGCATCTTCTGTGGCGGTCATGAAGGGTTCCAAAGGGCCTTAAAGGCTTATCTAATAGGGTCGACGGCTGATGCCAACGGCCGATTGCCGCTAGATCGGGCGCACGAGGCCCTCTTATGTTGCAATCGGGGTGCCGGACACTATAGTCGCGCCGAATTCGGCTGTTGCCCCCCGGACCATCGGTTCCGGGTGAGCGCTGCTGTTTGGCATCCGCAACTTTGGCTTACACTTCTTGAGGACGTAACACCCCATGTTCATCACTCCGGCTTTGGCCCAGACGGGCAACCCGGCTGCCGACATGAGCTTCCCGCTCATGATGCTCCTGCTGCTTGGCATTTTCTACTTTCTCGTGTTGCGCCCGCAGTCGAAGCGCGCCGAAGAGCAGCGCGCAAGGCTGAACGCCGTGCGCCGCGGCGACACGGTCGTAACGTCCGGCGGCATGGTTGGGCGCGTGACGAAAGTCACCGACACGAGCGACGAGATCGAAGTCGAGCTGGCGGACAATCTCAAAGTGCGCATCATCAAAAGCACCTTGCTTGATGTGCGCGTCAAGGGCGAGCCGGTGAAGGACGCCTGACGGAGCCAAGAACCAGGGCGCCGCGCATCAAGAATTCCACGAACTCCGTTAGCCGAGAAGAACACAAGATATGCTATATTTTTCGCGTTGGAAGATCATCGCCATCATTGCAACCGTGCTCGCGGGCCTGATCTTTTCGCTTCCCAACTTTGTGTCCAAAGAGACGCTGGCGTCATGGCCATCGTTCATGCCGAAACAGCAACTGCCGCTCGGTCTCGATCTCAGAGGCGGCGCGCATCTCCTGCTGGCGATGGACCCCGAAGAGATCAAGAAGGACTGGCTTACGAGTTTGCGCGATGCGGCGCGGAAAACCCTGCGGGATTCCAAGATTGGATACTCGGGTCTCGGCGTGCAAGGTCCGGCACTGCAGATCAAGCTGTCCAAGCCCGAGGATAAGGACACCGCGCTCAAGGAGTTGCGCAAGCTCATCCAGCCGATTGGCAACGCCATTCTTGGAAGTGGCGCCAACGACATTGATGTCACCGAAGGCACCGAGGCTGGCACGATTCTGATCGCGCCGACAGTGCAGGGCGTGCGCGAGCGGATCTCGCAGGCATCGGCCTCGTCAATCGAGACGATCAATCGCCGCGTCAACAACCTCGGCACGTCGGAATCGACCATCGTACGCCAGGGGGCGGATCGCATTCTGATTCAGTTCCCAGGCTTGCAGGATACAAAGGAACTTAAGCGTCTAATCGGCGAAACGGCAAAGCTGACGTTTCATGAAGTTCACCCCTCCACTTCCGCTGAAGATGCGAAGCTGACGTCCGCTCCCGCCGGTTTCAAGGTGTTTCCTGGGGACGCGTCTGAAGGCGGCGATCATCTGCTGCGCGATAGTCCTGTCGTGCAGGGCGAGGATTTGGCGGATGCACAAGCCGGGTTCGATTCACAAAATGGCCAACCCGTCATAAACTTCCGCTTCAACCAATCGGGCGCGCGCAAGTTCGGTGCCTTCACGAAGGAAAACGTCGGCCGCCCGTTCGCCATTGTGCTGGACGGAAAGGTGCTGTCGGCGCCGGTTATTCGCGAGGCCATCCTCAGTGGCTCGGGGCAGATTTCAGGAAGTTATACGGTTGAGAGTGCAAGCACGCTCGCAGTGCAGCTGAAGTCCGGCGCGCTGCCAACTAAGCTCACGATAGTCGAAGAACGCACGGTTGGCCCTTCGCTCGGCGCCGATAGTATCGATGCCGGACGCCGCGCCGGTATGATCGGTCTTGCCGCCACGGCCATTCTGACAACGCTCGCGTATGGCACGTTCGGCATCTACGCCGTCATCGGCCTGCTCGTGCACGGCTTGCTCATTCTGGCATTGATGACAGCCATCGGCACGACGCTGACGCTGCCCGGTATCGCCGGCTTTGTTCTGACCATCGGCATGGCGGTTGACGCAAACGTCTTGATCTACGAACGAATCCGCGAAGAACTGCGGGCCGGAAAGGGCACGATCGCGGCGATAGATGCCGGCTTCACGCGCGCCTTCGTCACGATCGCCGACAGCCAGCTGACGACGCTGGCGGCCGCCGTGATCATGTTCTGGCTCGGGTCCGGTCCCATACGCGGCTTTGCCGTGACGCTGTCGCTCGGCATTCTGACATCCATCTTCGCGGCTGTGACGATTACGCGGCTGCTCGTGTCGCTCTGGCTGAAGAACGCCAAGGGCAACACCAAATCGCTTGAAGTCCCCATTTAAGGCAGGCTGAAAACACATGTTTCTTGTTCCCGACTTCAAAGGCTTCGACTTTTTCCCGCACGGCACGCGCATCGACTTCATGCGCTTCAAGGGGCTGTGCTTTGCCTTGTCGATTTTGGCCATGGGGCTGTCGCTCGGTCTCTTCTTTTTCAAGGGACTGAATTACGGCGTCGACTTCAAAGGCGGATCGCTGATTGAAGTGCAGTCGAAATCGGGTCCGGCCGATCTTGGCGCAATCCGTGGGAAACTTGGCGGACTCGGCCTTGGCGATGTGCAGATCCAAAGTTTTGGTGCGCCGGAAGACGTGCTGATCCGCGTCGAAGAACAGCCGGGCGGAGACGGCGCCCAGCAAGTGGCTTTGAAGAAAGTCACGGATACGCTTGGTGACGGTTACACGCAGCGGCGCGTCGAAGTCGTCGGGCCAGCGGTTTCGAGCGAGTTGCGCCGAACCGGCATTATCGCGGTTATCGCCGCGATCATGGCCATTATCACGTACGTTTGGTTCCGGTTCGAATGGCAATTCGCCGTCGGCACCGTCGTCGCACTGGCGCACGACGTGCTCGTGACCGTCGGCATCTTTTCGCTCTTCAATATGGAGTTCGATCTTTCGATTGTCGCGGCGCTGCTGACCATTCTCGGCTATTCGGTCAACGACACGGTCGTCGTGTCGGATCGCATCCGGGAGAACTTGCGCAAGTTCAAGAAAATGGAGATCAACCAGCTCCTCAATCTGTCGATTAACGAAACGCTGTCGCGCACGATCCTGACGGGCGTCACGACGATCGCTGTTTTGATCGCGCTCTACATTTTTGGCGGCGAAGTCATTCGCAACTTCACGTTTGCCATGCTGTTTGGCGTCGTCATCGGCACGTATTCTTCGATCTTCATCGCAGCGCCCATCCTCGACTATCTCGGCATCAAGCGCGAGACGGTTGTGGGTGTTGAGAAGGATGGCAAGACGGCGAAGGTTTGAACCGGCGCATCGAACCGCCAATGGATCGATCATGAGCGAGGCCGCTGCCCGCTACCCATACGAAGCGCCGGTCACCGCGTACGGGAACGGCGGCTTCCGCTTCGCGGATATGAGCCACAAAGGTTCGATTCTATGTTTGCCGACGGGCGTCTTTGCGTGGGAGCCCGCGTCCGTGGCGGAACTGGTCGCGAGCCATTTCGGGCGCGTGTTGCAAGATTTTAAACGGCCGGGCGTTCTGTTGCTTGGATCGGGTGCCACTCAGGTTTATCCCCCGGTCGATGTCATTGCAGCTTTCATCGAGACGCGCATAAATCTCGAAGTGATGACGACGGGCGCTGCTGTGCGCACCTACAACATCATGCTCGGAGAAAAGCGCATCGTCGCCGCCGCGCTGATTGCGGTCGCCTAGCCGACGTTGAACGAGGTGCCGCGTTCTCGTGGAGGATTGCCGAGTGTGATGCCGCCAAGCGCTGAAGCCGAGATGCTGGACATCGTGCGCGCCGCTGCGAAAGCTGGCGAAGCGGACCGTTATTTGGCGGCACTTCTGTCTCCGCGCAGAGTTCGCGGCGATTTGATTGCACTTGCAGCTTATGTGGCTGAGGTTGGTCAAATCGCAAACGAGGCCCGCGAAGCACCGCTCGCGGAAATTAAACTGCAATGGTGGCGCGACGCACTCGCGCGTTCTGAGGCGGGCGACAAATCCGGCAATCCAATTGCGGATGCGTTTGCGCGTGTCGTCACAGATCACAACCTGCCGCGCGCGAAACTTGAGGATTGGTTCGACGCGCATGTGCACAGGTTTTATGCCGATCCGCCCGCGAACGATGACGCCCTGAACCTCGAGATGAAGCTTCTGCAAGGAATACCGTTTGCTTTTGTGCAGCTCATTCTTGGCGAGACCGGAGCTAATGAGGACCAAGACATGACTGCGAATGCTGCCGTTGCGTATGGCTTGGCGCGGCTGGGCCTCGAGTATCCGCGCGTGCTGGCGCGTGGGCGCGTTCCGCTGCCGGTCAGTATGATACCAGATGATGCAAAGGCCTATATTTTGCGTAACGCGCGCGCCCATGTTGCGCGTGTCAAGCCCGCATTCGCGCATGCAACACACGCGCAAATGCTGGCACTTCTTCCGCTTGCCCTGGTAGAGCCCTATTTGCGCGCTTTGGAGAGGGATGATCACGATGTGTCGCGTCACATTGGTGACATCGCGCCTCTGTCGCGCGTTTGGCGCATATGGCGCGCAAGAGCGGTTGGCCGGATTTGAGTCCGGAACCTGAGAAATGACGCGGAGCCCAGAACGATGATTGCACGAGTGATTGCCTTTCGTTTTACAGTCGTGCTGCTCGCGCTCTGCGTTCATGTTGCAGGCGTCAGCGTTCTGGCTCCCGCGCACGCTGGCCCGGTGATCAAATGGCGCGTCGAAAATCCCTTCCGCCTTTTCACCGATCCCGCCGACAGCGAAGTGCACCGCGCAACCTACAGCGCGCTGACACCAGAACAAAAATCGACGCCGATCCTCTCGTCCGAACAGGCGTTGCAGCTCCGTCATAATGACGGCTGGGCCGCGACGATGGTTGGCAAGATGTGTTGGAACGGGACTGAGAACCGGTACCGCTGCGCCGAATACACCGATTATATGAACCCTGACCGTCACGGCGTCGTCGCTGAAATCGCCGGGCTCGATGAAGCGGCCGAGTTGACATGCCGCTGGCTGACGGCGCCGAAGGGCGGCAAGGAAACGCGCGGCAAAGTCATCGAACAGCCGTGCAGCGAGCCGATCGCGTTCGAGGCCGCCTACCCGGCAGGAATGGGAGTCAAAGTCGAAATCGGCGGGCGCGAAGTTCTGCAAGCCGATATCAAAGTGCGCGACGTGTTGATCGTGGCGCTTGGCGACAGTTTTGGCTCGGGCGAAGGCAACCCGGATGTACCGGTGCGCTTTTCGCGCGATCGCACCGCCGACTATGGCAAAGTGGGCGGTAAAGACGATCTGACCGGATACCCCGCGCGCGTTGGCGACTGGCGCCAGATTGGCGATCCGGTCTTCATCAAGGAAAACGCGCGCTGGCAAGACCAGGCGTGCCACCGGTCGCTCTATTCGCATCAGATGCGGGCAGCACTTCAAGTGGCAATCGAAGATCCGCATCGCTCGGTGACGTTCGTCGGGCTCGCGTGTTCGGGCGCGGAAGTGACGTTTGGACTTTTCCTTAGATACAAGGGCAACGAGTGGGTGCCCAATCCGCCGCTGCTCAGCCAAGTCTCGGCAGCGGCGGAAGCGCAATGCGGGAACAAGCAGACCGAAGCGCACGATCTGCCCGAAGCCTACCACATCAACGGCAAGATCCCGGAGTTGAAAGGCGGGCTGGTGCTGCGCAAATGCTCCAAAGACCACGCACGCAAAATCGATCTGGTGTTCGTCTCGATTGGCGGCAACGATGTCGGCTTTTCGCGTCTCGTTGCCAATGCGGTTCTGGCCGATCAATCGAATTTGAAAAAACTCGGCGGCTGGGTCGGCGAAGTGCACGGGCAAGCGCAAGCGTCGAGCCAGCTTGCGCGGTTGGACTCGCGCTATAAATCCTTGAACCGCGCGCTGCATAGTCTGCTCTACATTCCGTGGGAAGAGAGCGACCGCATTCTGCTTACCGGTTATCCGGGCATGGCGTTGACGGGCGATGGCAGCGAAACGTGCAAGGATGGCCGCGCCGGTCTCGAGGTCGTGCCGGATTTTAGGCTCAGCGAACAAAAGCTGCGCGAAGGCGCGTGGATTGGCGACAAGCTGCACCGCTTGATGCGCGAGAGCGCTTACACCTATGGGTGGACATTCGTTGAGACGCACCGGCGCTTGTTTATTGATCGCGGTATTTGTTCGGGCATATTCGGCGACGGCAAGAACATGGCCGAAGAATTGCGCTTGCCGCGCAAGGCAGATGGCAACTGGTATCCCTATAATCCGGCCGACTTCAAAGCCTATGTGCCGCGCAAGCGCTGGTTCCGGACGCCGAACGACGCGTTCATGACCGGGAATTTTCATGTTGCGGCGTCGCTCCTGCAAAAGGTGATGAAGCTCGAAACGTTTCAGTGGTTTCAGTTGTTGCTGGCATCGACCTATTCGGGCGCATTTCATCCGACAGCCGAGGGTCACGCCGCGATTGCAGATTCCGTTGCCGAGAAGGCGCGCGTTGTTTTGCAGAAGTACGGGCAGGGGCCCGATCCCGAGCCGCAAATGGAAGATTACACGCCGCCCGCGCCGCCTGTTGATGAGCCGGGCGCTGTGTTGCCCGATTTGCAGGCGCCTGCGTTGCAAGCTGTGCCTCCGGGCGGCGTTGTGCCGGGTGGAGATGCGGCATTAGGTGTTGTGCCGCCAGCAGCGGGGGTGAGCACACCACGTATGGAAACGCCGCCGCCCGCATCTGCGGCTGAACCGGTTCCGGCGCCGGGTGCGCCAAGTACTCCAAGTAACGCTGAGCGTTTGGACGCGCCGCTGCCTGACGCACATCGTTCTTCCATCGATGTTGCGCCGGTTGGGAATGGTGCGAACGTGACGATTGAGCCGATGCCGGAAGTGGGAACGTCGCCTGTGACATCCGAAGGGACGGCTGTAGAAAGTCCCGGACCGTCGATTGGCGAACCTGATCCGGGTGTTGTGGAGCGGGGTGGGGCTGGTTCGAGCCAGTAATAAGTAGGATGGGCCCAAAAAACAAAGGTGCCACTTCGTAGGTTGCGGTCAAGCGTCAGCGCAGACCCAACAATTCTTTGTGCCGCACACACCATCTCAAAATCGGCCCGTCGCAAATTCAAAACCCGCAATTCTCGTTTCCGCTGCCAAGTTGTTGGGTCTGCGCGCGGGCTGATGCCCTTGCTTGACCCAACGTTTCAAACGTCACCCTCAACCAGTCGGCATTCGCTCAAATGACGCTAACGCGGGGTCAATCGTGTCCCACGTATGGCCACGGATGGTGTAGGTTACAATCTGCGGCATGAACTGACTTGGTTCATCAAGGCTGGTTGCATGGACTGCGAGCAGCTCGGGCATCGCTGCGAAGGTCAGATAGACGGGCGTTCCGCAGGTCGGGCAGAAAGCGTGGACTTTTTCGTTGCCGCTGTCGCCCTTGATCCGCCAGTTGTTCGTCGCGCCCGTCACGGTCACATCTGCGCGCCGAGGAAAGGTTAGATACGATCCGTGCCCAGTGCCACTTCGTTTCTGGCAATCGAGGCATTGGCAATGGTTCTCAACAATCGGTTCGCTGCTCGTTTTATAGCGGATCGCACCACAGGCACATCCGCCGACATATTCTTTGGTCATTGTAATTCTCCTACTGGCATATCGATCGGTTTCGCAAAACTCAGGTGGTCTTTGGGCTGGCGAAAACATCTATGCTTTCGCCAGTTTCGAGAAAGGATTTTAGGCTTGAGAGGGCCATAGGCCAGCCTTTTCTGATGCCCTTCGCCATGCCGCTACCGGCATCGAGATCGTCATGAGTGACAGTCAGGCGGACCATGTTGTCATAGTCTTGGATCTCGAACGTCACCCGACTGTGACTTAACGGGTCTAAATTCTTCGAGGAACTGGCCCAGCTTATGACAAGGCGCGTAGGCGGAGAGCACTCAATGACATCGCCTGCAATTTCAACGGAGTCACATAAGAAAAACTCGTTTTATCTTGCACCACCGTCATTTCCTTCGAGGTTAGTCTTCAGCCCGCGTAGCCCGCACCCGCAAAACGAAGAAATGTAGGGCGTCAATGGCTCCGCCCATGGCAAACTTTTTCGGATGAGATTGGTTCCTGAGGGCGGAGCGTATTGCGCCGAACCTCACGCACCGGATGTGCCTCCATACGGTGCATTACGGCCCGAGAAAGAGCATTCTTCGCGTTGCCGCCCCTCACCCAACCCTCTCCCCATTGAGTGCAGAAATGGGGAGAGGGGGGGAAGTGCGCCCCACGGCATCTCACTCCGCCGCTTGCGCTTTTGTTTCTCCCAGCCACGCCGCTAGATCGGCGAGGGCGCGGCGCGACATGACTTGTTTTTTGGCGCGGCCCTTTTCGGGGCCTTTGAGTTTTTTGCCGTCAGTGTCGTGGGTCGGCGCGGCTGGAAGATCCGGCAGCAAACCGTAGTTGATGTTCATGGGTTGGAATGAGCGGGGGACATTCTCCGCGCCTTCCGGCCGGCTCGACGAAGGAGAATCGGAAGGCGCAACCAAAATATGCCCGCCAGTGATGTGATTGATGAGCGCGCCAAGTGCGGTCGTGGGCGGTGGCAGTGTGAGCGCGCGCCCGAGCGCTTCGGCGGCTGCAAAACGCCCCGCAAGCAAGCCGATCGCCGCGCTTTCGATGTAGCCTTCGACGCCGGTGATTTGCCCGGCGAAGCGCAGGCGCGGCAGGACTTTCAATCGCAGCGTGCTGTCTAAAAGCTGGGGCGAGTTGAGGTAGGTGTTGCGATGCAGGCCGCCGAGACGCGCGAACTCGGCGTTCTCAAGCCCCGGGATCATGCGGAAAATGCGCACCTGTTCGGCGTGCTTCAATTTGGTCTGGAAGCCCACCATGTTCCAAAGCGTGCCAAGCGCGTTGTCCTGGCGCAGTTGCACGACGGCATAAGGCCAGCGGCCGGTGCGCGGATCATCGAGGCCGACGGGTTTCATCGGCCCAAAGCGGAGGGTTTCGCGCCCGCGTTCGGCCATGACTTCAACCGGCAGGCAGCCGTCAAAATAGGGGGTGTTGGATTCCCACTCTTTGAAAACGGTTTTGTCGCCAGCCAGCAGCGCGTCGATGAAGGCTTCGTATTCAATTTTGGTCATGGGGCAGTTGAGATAGTCGGCGCCGGTGCCAGCGGGACCCATCTTGCCGTAGCGTGACATGAACCAGGCGATGTCGGTGTTGATCGAGTCGCGGTGGATGACGGGGGCGATGGCGTCGAAGAAAGCGAGCGAGCCTTCGCCGGTGAGTTCTGCGATTTCAGCGCTGAGAGCGGGAGAGGTGAGGGGGCCGGTGGCGATGATGGTGCTCGCCCAATCTTCGGGCGGGAGTCCGGCGACTTCGCTGCGGTCAATGGTGATGAGCGGGTTGGCTTCGAGCCGCGTCGTGACTTCCGCGGCGAACGCGTCGCGATCGACGGCGAGCGCCCCGCCGGCGGGAAGTTTGTGTTGGTCGCCAGCGCTCATGATGAGTGAGCCGCAGCGGCGCATTTCCTCGTGCAGCAGGCCGACGGCGTTGTTTTCCCAATCGTCCGAGCGGAACGAATTGGAGCACACGAGCTCGGCGCAATTGTGAGTCTTGTGCGCGTCTGTCATGCGGGTTGGGCGCATTTCGTGGAGGATGACAGGGACGCCAGCAGCTGTGATCTGGTGGGCTGCTTCGGAGCCAGCTAAGCCTGCGCCGATGACGTGGATGGGGGACGATTGTTTCATGCGGGCGTTGTATCGCGGGCATGACGGCAATTGCAATGAGCATCGAAACGGCGCGCCTTACGAGCTACCCGCTTTCCCGGAAGCCGCTACACTCGAAAGAACACGTTTGTCCTTGAACAATAGCGGCTATCCGGGATCTTTACCCGCTGCAGTCGTGCCAATCACCATCCGATAAAGATCCCGGCGCTGCGTGATTGCTTCGCATCACTACGGCCGGGAAAGCGGGTGGAGGGAGGTGCGCGTTATCAATGCCCGCCCCCGGTGAGGCTGCCTGTCGCAAAATCGAAGATGAGTTTGAGATTGAGTGCAATGATAAGGGCGGCGATCAAAACGGCGAAGGCCGTCAGCCAGCGCGGCGCGACGAGATCGCCGAGCTTAGAACGCTGGGCTGTAAAGAGCACGAGTGGCACGACCGCGAACGGCAATTGCAGGCTGAGGATGACCTGGCTGAAGATGAGCAACTTTCCGGTTTCTTGTTCGCCCGCCCAAATGGTCACGGCGGCGGCCGGAATGATTGCGATCATGCGCGTGACGAGGCGGCGCAGCCACGGCGCGAGGCGGATGTTGATGAAGCCTTCCATGACGGCTTGGCCGGCGAGCGTTGCCGTTACGGTAGAATTCAAACCGCAGGCGAGCAGCGCGATGCCGAACAAGGTTGGCGCAATGGCGGAGCCAAGGAGCGGCGCCAGGAGATCGTTGGCCTGCGTCAAGTCGGCAACGTCGGAATGACCCGTGCTGTGAAAGGCGGCGGCCGCAAGAATGAGGATAGAGGCATTAATCAGAAGCGCCAGCATGAGAGCGACGGTTGAATCGATGGTCGCGAATTTCAAGGCTTCGCGCTTGGCTTTCCGCGTTACGCCGAAATCGCGCGTGCCGACGATGGCCGAGTGGAGATAGAGATTGTGCGGCATGACGGTGGCGCCGATGATACCGAGCGCCAAGTAGAGCATCTGCGGGTTGGTGACGATGTCGGTTGTTGGCACGAAGCCGGCAAAGACTGCGTTCCATTCAGGGTCGGCGAGCGCGAGTTGGATGGCGAAGCAAACGGCGATGACGGCGAGGCCAGCGATGATGAAGGCTTCGAGATAGCGAAAGCCCAGACGCTGCAGATAAAGCACGATGAAGACGTCGAGCGCCGTGATGGCAACGCCAATGGCCATGGGAATGCCAAACAGCAACTTCAAGCCGATGGCCGTGCCAATAACTTCGGCAACGTCGGTTGCGACAATCGCGAGCTCGGCTAGAACCCAGAGCGGGTATGCGGCCCATGGTGGAAAGCCGTCGCGGCAGGCCTGCGCCAAGTCGCGTCCCGATCCGATTGCCAAGCGTGCGGCAAGGGACTGCAGCACGATGGCCATGATGTTGGAGAGAAGCGCGACGGCGAGCAGCGTGTAGCCGAACTGTGCGCCGCCCGCGAGCGAAGTGGCCCAGTTGCCAGGATCCATATAGCCAACAGCGACGAGGTATCCTGGTCCTACAAAACCGATTAAACGCCGCCACGCTGGACCCGTCCGTTCGACGCGGACCGTGCGGTACATGTCCGTCAGAGGGGCGTCGCCGCGCTCGCGCAGCCAAGACGATGCGACTGGTGCGCAAGACTCTCGTCTTGTGCCAACTTCTTGGCCGGCGTCGAGCGGTGACAACATGCCGTCTCCAGGATCTTTATCTATTTGCAAATGACAATCATTCCTAACTGTAGCGGACTTGCGTCTTGGGCGCTAGTGGAAATTGGCACGGTTCAAAGATGCATGGAAGAGGCACGGAAGCGGCCTGAACGTGCGTCCGCCGGACGGCTTTTATGCTTGGTGGATTGGTGCGCTCTCTGCTGGAGTCTTGCTGAGATCAAACCCGGCCTTAGCGCTCGCAATAGTATTAGTGTGCGTATGGACATCCATCGAGATAAGACAGCCGATGACACGGCCGCGACCACGGGATTGATCGCCGGCGGCGGGTGCAACGTTGCCCCACGTTGTTTTAGACTTCTTGCCAGCCTCAGGCTTTGCTATGAGGGCGCCGATATGCCTTGCAACGCGTCCCTAAGGAGCCCGGTTTCATGCCCATCACGCGCCACGAATCCACCGCCGTCTATTCGAAAGTCACAGAGGCGGGCGGTCTCGTCTTTACGGCGGGCGTTATCCCGGCAGACCTTTCGAAGGATTGCGAGGCACAGACCGGGGAAGTTCTAGCCGAGATCGACAGATTGCTGAAACTCTGCGGCACCGACAAGTCGAAGGTGGTGCAGGCGACGGTTTGGCTCAACGACATTCGTCATCGTGATGCGATGAACAAATCCTGGTCGGCGTGGCTTGGCGGTAACGATGCACCGGCACGCGCTTGCGTCGAAGCCAAGCTCATCGATCCGCGTATGCTCGTTGAAATTTCGGTCGTGGCGGCGAAGTAGCATCGAAATTAAGTGTGACGCCTTTGCCGCGCTTGGAAAATTTCGCGGCGAAGTGCGCGCATTCCGGTCGTGACGCCTTCCTGAATCTGCAAGACTCTGATCAGCGCATTATCCAGTCATCATTGCAGCTTTTTAGGATTGAACACATGTCTATATCTAAGATGCCGAATTCGAAGGCAGTGATTGCCGCGACAACACTTTTTGCAATCGTTGCGGCAGCGGGTGCCGCTGAGGCTGCGCGGAAGAAACCGTTGCGGCGGGCCGCGCCCTCTTCTGGGATAGCAGCAGCAATTGCAAACGCGCCTCATGCCTCGCGCCTCGAAGGCGGCCGGGTCTGTTACATCGAACACGCACATCATGGCTCGGGAAGCGGAAACAGCCGGCAAGCGGCAGAGCGTTCCGCAATCGGCTCTTGGGCGGGGTTCACGGACTTCGAATACGGTTCGGCTTGGGCGAACTACTCGAAAGCTGCAGGCAAAAGAATGTCGTGCTCGCAATCGGGCAGCGGCTGGGACTGTTCGCTCGAAGCGCGCCCCTGCCGCTAACCAGTCGAATGCGAATGCCAAGATTGAAAGAGCCGGTCGGTCAATGTGGCCGGCTCTTTTGTGTTAGCGGCCGGTAAGCATGCGCCGGAATATGCGCATGACAAAACCCAAGAACCATTTCGACAAGAGCAAATTAACAATCCAGCTGAGAACGCCGCCGTTCTTGAAACCTAAAAGATTGCCGAGGATCGAGCGGATGATGTCTTCTAGCGAGCCGCCGCTTGGGCCCGGCACTTGTGTTCCGCCACGCCGAATGACGTCCGGCAATTGCGGAAATCGGCTGGGTGCGTCGTCGTTGATCCCTGGGATTTCGTCCCCCGGGATCGGAAGCGGGCTGCCGCTGCCAGCCGTTGCCCCGCCCATGCCGCCACCGGAGCCGCCCGACGCTTTGGGAAGATCAAGATCAAAATCGCCCGTCGCATCATCCGGGATGTCGCGTGGTGGTTCGCCAGGGAGGGGCAGCGGACCTCTGCCCGATACCGCGGCAAGTCCGCCAAATCGCTCTGCGATCTGACCTTGCGCTTTGCTTTGTAGAACGCCGATCAACAAGCTCGCCACCACGGGCAGCATTCTTTTTGCGACGTCCTCATTGAGTCCTGTCTGCGCTGCGGCGCGCGCGGCGATTCCACGGCTCGCATGCTTGCTGCCATAGAGAACGTCGAGCACGCTGTTGCCGGCGTTCGCAACTTGGGGCGACGCCAAGCCTTGCGGATCGCTGAGGGCGCGGCCAATGTTCGGCTTACCAAGCAGATCGACGACGTCGGCGACGCCGCCGCGCGAGAGCGTATTGCGCTCAATTCTGTCAGTGAGCGCTTGAAACATCAATTCAACTGCGGGCGTTGCACGCACTGCGTCAACGCCGAAAGCTGTAGCGAGATTTTTGATGACGGCAGAGCTTGCGGCGTCGTTGAGAATGCGGTCGATCTGCAAGACTATCTCCAGGGGCTCAAGTTATGACTCGTGTCTGTATAAGGTAATTTAAAGCTTAACTCTGCGTCCTATTCAGCTCTCGTTCAGACACGCGGGCGACATTATCGCTTCAGGTGGTCCCGGGGCATTAGCCCCTCTATCGGTGCACCTGTTGCAGAGCGGCATACTATAGCCATTCGCCGCTCGTCACTCCGCCCCCTTCATGAGTCGAGAGGGGTGGATCAGAGAGGAGACGGCAATGCGTAAAATTCTTCTTTCCATGTTGGCCCTGACCGGTCTGGCATTCGCTTCTGCGGTTCCAGCTTCGGCAAACGTAGCAGGTGCCGTTTTACAAAGGCCAGTTGCGATTAGCGAATCGGGCGTTGTTCAAGCCGGATGGCGGCATCATCGCCGTCATGGTCTATCGATCGGTTTTGGCTGGGGCTATCCGCGTTACTACGGCTACCCGCGCCACAGCTACTACGATGACTACTCCTATTACCGGCCACGCTACTACTATCGGCCTAGCTACTCTTATTACGCGCCCAGGCATCACCGCCGGCACTGGCGCCACCGCCATCATCGCCAACATTGGTGATTGCGCGGCTTGCGCCGAGAACGGCTAGGACGAGGATGAACGGTCAGCTTGTCGCACCTCAGCGGCGGGATTGACGTGGCCCGGTGTGCTCTGAGCGCACCGGGTCTTTTTGTTCTGCACTAAAAGACATCTGTGCCCATGTTGCAACGCGGGGTCAGTTTTGGCATGGTCCGCCGCGACTCTCGCCCTTTTGCAACAAGAAGGGCGGGCGGGACGGGCGGCAAGGGGAATTCATTCTGCCTGTCTGTATCCGGAAAACACTCGGGCCAAAAGGGACCTCGTAATGACCAATATTCTTTGGGGGATTATCGCCTGCGGGGCGCTATCCATCCTATACGCATATGTGACGTCAAACGCCGTCATGAAGTCAGACTCGGGCAATGCCCGTATGCAGGAAATCGCTGGAGCAATCCGCGAAGGCGCGCAGGCTTACCTCAATCGCCAGTACCGCACGATCGCCATGGTCGGCGCCGTCATCTTTCTCCTCGCATGGGCACTTCTCGGACCGCTACAAGCCATTGGCTTTGCGATTGGCGCGGTTTTGTCCGGTCTCGCCGGCTACATCGGCATGAACGTGTCGGTGCGTGCCAACGTCCGCACAGCTCAGGCAGCAACCGTCTCGCTCGCTAAGGGTCTCGACATTGCATTCAAAGCTGGCGCCATCACCGGCATGCTGGTTGCCGGTCTTGCACTGCTCGGCGTCGCGGTTTATTACTTTGTTCTAACGGCGGGCCTTGGCCATGAATCGGGCAGCCGCACAGTCGTCGACGCGCTCGTATCGCTCGGCTTTGGCGCGTCTCTTATCTCGATCTTTGCCCGTCTCGGCGGTGGTATTTTCACGAAAGGCGCGGACGTCGGCGCCGATCTCGTGGGCAAAGTTGAAGCCGGTATCCCGGAAGACGATCCGCGCAATCCTGCGACCATTGCTGACAACGTCGGCGACAACGTCGGCGATTGCGCCGGCATGGCCGCCGACTTGTTCGAAACCTACGCCGTGACAGTTGTTGCGACGATGGTTTTGGCGGCGATCTTCTTCGCAGGCGCTGCGAACCTCCCAGCTCTCATGGTTTATCCGCTGGCGATCTGCGCGGCCTGCATCGTGACGTCGATCATCGGCACGTACTTCGTCAAGCTCGGCTCCAATGGCTCGATCATGGGCGCGCTTTATCGCGGCGTGATCGCCTCTGCCTTGCTTTCGATTATCGGTCTCTACGCGGCGACCCAGTACGTCATCGGCTTCGGTGAAGTCGGCAAGGTGGGCGACCTCGCGATCACCGGTTGGAACCTGTTCCTGTCGGGTCTAGTCGGTCTAGCTTTGACGGGCTTGATCGTTTGGATCACCGAGTATTACACGGGTATTGGCTATCGCCCCGTGCGCTCGATCAGTCAGGCGTCGGTCACGGGGCATGGCACGAACGTCATTCAGGGTCTCGCCGTGTCTCTTGAATCGTGCGCCTTGCCGACGCTGGCGATCGTTGCCGGCATCTTGATGACCTACAACCTTGCGGGTCTGTTTGGCACCGCAATCGCAACGACGACCATGCTCGGTCTCGCCGGCATGATCGTTGCGCTCGACGCTTTCGGTCCCGTGACCGACAACGCCGGCGGTATTGCCGAAATGGCGGGTCTTCCGAAAGAAGTACGCCGTTCGACCGACGCACTCGACGCGGTTGGCAACACCACGAAGGCCGTCACGAAGGGCTACGCTATCGGCTCCGCTGGTCTCGGCGCTCTCGTTTTGTTTGCAGCCTACAGCTCGGATCTCAATCACTTCATCACGGAAGCCAACAAGGCTGGCTCGACTAGCTTCCAGTACTTCAAGGGCGTAACGGTCGATTTCTCGCTGGCTAACCCCTACGTCGTGGTTGGACTTCTGCTTGGCGGCTTGATCCCGTTCCTGTTCGGCGGCATGGCGATGACGGCTGTCGGCCGTGCAGCGGGTTCTGTCGTTGAAGAAGTTCGCCGTCAGTTCAAGACAAAGCCGGGCATCATGAAGGGCACGGAAAAACCCGACTATGCGCGTGCCGTCGACTTGCTGACTCAGGCGGCCATTAAGGAAATGGTTGTGCCTTCGTTGTTGCCTGTGCTGTCGCCTATCGTGCTGTTCTTCGCCATCAGTGCGGTTGCCGGAAAAGGCGCTGCGTTCTCGGCCGTGGGCGCAATGCTCTTGGGCGTTATCGTCACCGGCATCTTCGTCGCCATCTCGATGACGTCGGGCGGCGGCGCCTGGGACAACGCGAAGAAGAGCTTCGAAGACGGCTTCGTTGATAAAGACGGCGTGAAGCACATGAAGGGTTCGGAAGCCCACAAGGCGTCCGTAACCGGCGACACGGTTGGCGATCCCTACAAGGATACAGCTGGCCCCGCAGTCAACCCGGCGATCAAGATCACCAACATCGTCGCATTGTTGATGCTGGCCGTTCTCGCGCACTACTAAGGACCGCACGATTTGGAACTGCGAAGGCCCTGGGGAGCGATCTCCGGGGCCTTTGTGTATTGGGGGAATGGCGGCAGGAGATTATGGCCGAGCCGGAATCGAAACAGACATTGCCACTCGACTGATCCATACGGCATTGCAGCCAGGGCAATACGGTTGAATCTCGAATTGACCACTGCGCCGGCGGTCGAATTCAGACGCTCCGCCACCGCGTTGCACTCGAAAAGAAGCAGTATAGAATTTTCAATATTCGTCAATTTCGGAGAATATAAAGAATTAGGTCACAGACTCATTAAACCGCATCCAAATGCGGATGGCAGCCAGTTTCACTGAGGCCATGAAGTTGGCATCGTGGCGGTCGAAGCGGGTGGCGATG
>JAYSVT010000173.1:0-1863 GCA_043718455.1 Hyphomicrobium sp. | reverse complement strand
GCTGCGCCTCTTGCCGTGCGCAGCGGCGAGATTCGCTTTTCTGGCATCCGCTTCGATTATGGAAAAGTGTCGAGCGGCGCCGTTGGGCGGCCCATACGGGTCATCGAAAATTTGACACTGACTGTGAAGCCCGGCGAAAAAGTTGGCCTAGTCGGCCGCTCGGGCGCGGGCAAATCGACACTCGTAAATTTGCTTTTGCGTTTCTACGATCTTGAAGGCGGGCGCATCCTGATCGACGGACAAGATATCGCGACGGTTACGCAAGACAGCCTGCGCGAGCAGATCGGCGTCGTGACACAGGACACGTCGCTGCTGCACCGGTCGGTCATGGACAATATTCTCTACGGCCGGCCCGATGCTAGTTCCGCGACGATGATGGCATCCGCGCAGCAAGCGCAGGCGGATGGCTTTATCGCGGGCCTTGAGGATATGAAAGGCCGCAAGGGCTACGACGCGCACGTCGGCGAGAGGGGCGTTAAGCTCTCGGGCGGTCAACGGCAGAGAATCGCTATTGCCCGCGTACTGTTAAAGAACGCGCCCATTCTCATTCTCGACGAGGCGACTAGCGCACTCGATAGTGAGGTGGAAGCCGCCATCCAGGAGAGTCTGAGGACGCTGATGGACGGCAAGACCGTCATCGCCATCGCGCATCGGCTTTCGACCATTGCGGCCATGGACCGGCTGGTTATCATGGACGAAGGGCGGATTGCCGAAGAGGGCAGCCACCAGGACTTGTTGAAGCGTGGCGGACTTTATGCGGACTTGTGGGCGCGGCAATCGGGCGGATTCTTGGCGCAGGAAGCGGCGGAGTAACGATCAGAAGCCGCTATGCTCTGAGCTTCATTTGAATCGTTCCATGCAATTGCGCAACAGGGTCTCGGGATTTCGATCCAACGAAACTGACAATGTTGACATGTGGGCTCAACAATCAGCATTTGGTTCGCGTTGGTTTAGGGCAGTGTCGAAAACGCTTAAGCTGACTCCAATAGCGGGGCCTTGAACCCCGCCCATTAGGGGATGAACAATGCTTTATACAAAGACCGCGCGGGCGGCTGGCGCCGCGCTTGCCGCAACTCCCATCATGATTTTTGCGGCTATGACGAGCCCGGCCTTGGCTGGCAACGGCGCGAACTTCGTCACGTATGACCACCACACGGGCGAAAAGGGCGAGACGGAAATCAAGCTCTATACTGACTTCGGCAAGACGGGTGACGGCGATCGCTATATCGCGCAGCTTCTGGAATTCGAACATTCGTTGACTGATCAATGGGTCGTTGCACTCTATCTTGAATCTCACGACAAGCAGAACGACAACTGGAGCTTCGACGGATTTCGCTTCGAGTCGCGCTACCGTTTGTTCGATTACGGCACGCCGTTCAATCCAGTCGTCTATCTCGAATACATCAACAAGAAGGAAATCGCTCTCTACAAGCGCGAGGCGGTCGGGCGCACAGATGGGCATGAAGAAGCGGGCGGCGCTGAAGAAGAAGATGCGCGCGAGAGCGAACTCGAAACGAAGCTCATCCTAGGCCATGATTTCTCAGATAAGCTGCGATTTGGCTTCGACGTGATCAGCGAAGTCAATCTGAAGAGCGGCGATTGGGCATTCGGCTACGCGACCGGGTTCTCGTATGAGTTTTATGAAAATGAACACGCTGGCGACGGCCGGCGCGATAACTGGAACGTCAAGGAAATGAAGCTCGGTGTCGAGCTGTTTGGCGGGCTTGGCGATAGCGTAAAGGGCTTAACGCTTGATGGCAGCAAGACAGAGCAGTATGCCGGCGTCAGTCTCAAGACGGAATTCGCGAACGGCGCCCAGTTCATGGTCGGCGGCGCGTTTGGCCTGACGGACGACAGCCAGGA
>JAYSVT010000172.1:0-17815 GCA_043718455.1 Hyphomicrobium sp. | reverse complement strand
CACCGGCTCGTTGTCGAGCACGGCAACGATGGCGGCGTTTAAGCCGATCTCGACGGCTGCATGACCCATGCTGTCCTTTGGTGGTAGGCGCTGTGCCTTCTCTGGTATTGGTTTGGCCCGGCCTGAAAGTTCCATGTTCATTGTGTCATTCCCCGTGCTCCCCACTAGGCGAGCTAGAGGGCGATCATGGCGTTTTTCAGAATAAGTGATGCAACAAAAGCCGAGGGAAAGCCGCAATTCTGACCTATTTTCAGAGATGCGACAGGGCTCTGACCCGGCTCAGGAACTGAGCCTCGGCGTCATTCGCGGGTAATGGGGAAAGGTTTGACAGCCGCGCTTCAAGGTCTCGGGGAATTGCCGGTTTGCCAAAAAAATCTTCCGCTTCTGATATGCCAAAGCCCGCAAGTACGGTCGCTTCGAAGTAAGCGGCAATGCCGTCGGCCGCTTTGATTGATGTTTTGAGATCGGCGCTCGGCGCTGCGGGCAATCCAAAACGCCTGTGAATGACACCCAATAAACGCAGCTCGAATGCCTTGTAGTCGAGACCAATCGCGGCCTTGAATGGACTGATGAGATCGCCGATCACATATTCGGGAGCGTCGTGAAGAAGCGCCGTTAACTTTTCGGCATCGCCATATTCTGGATTGAGCGACGTTACGATTTCTTCGACGATCAGCGAATGGTGCGCGACTGAAAAAGCGTGTGCGCCAATCGTCTGTCCGTTCCATCGCGCGACGCGGGCAAGACCGTGGGCAATGTCTTCAATTTCAATATCGGCGGGATCGGGCTCCAGGAGATCGAGCCGGCGGCCCGACAGCATGCGTTGCCAGGCACGCGGCGACACTGGCGTACTGCGGTTGGCGCTCATCGTCCTGGAACTTTCAAAGTCTTGTGCAGCTTTGCACACGCTTTGTGGCGCGGGCACGAGACGAGATGATCGTTGACCATGCCCGACGACTGCATGAAGGCATAGATCGTGGTTGGCCCGACGAAGCGAAAGCCTTCCTTCTTTAGGGCTCGGGAAATCGCTTTCGAAATGTCTGTCTGGGCCGGCGCATCCTTGAGCGAGGCAAGATGATTTTGCGCCGGCTGGCCCGGAATGAAGTTCCAGACAAAATGCGAGAACGGCGTGTGCCTGGACAAGGCCAAGTAGGCCTTCGCATTGTCGATCGTCGATTCGATCTTGAGTTTATTGCGCACGATGCCAGCGTCATCCATGAGGCGCGCGAAATCCTTAGCGCCGTAGCGGGCGATGCGCCGGGTATCGAAATTATGAAAAGCGCGGCGGAAGTTTTCGCGTTTCTTCAGAATCGTCAGCCACGAGAGACCCGATTGAAAGCCTTCGAGAACCATTTTTTCAAACAGCAAGCGGTCATCCGTTAGCGGCACGCCCCATTCCTCGTCGTGATAGCGCGCGTACTCTGGGTCGGCGATGCCGGGCCAAGGGCAGCGTACAATTTTTGAGATTTGGTTTGGTTCGGCGCTAGCTTCTACTTTCATGGTGCGTTCCGGTTGCGGACATGGACTCTAAACGCTCGCATGATTCCATTGCAAGAGTGCTCGTGGCGGGAACATGATTTCAATTAATCTTCGAGCAAATCGATGCGCGTGCTTTTACCCATCACGCTCGACTATTTTTGATGACTTTCGCCGGACATGATCGCGTACAGCTTCGAGGACTTGGATCGCGAGGCGCTGAGGCAGAAAACCGTAAGCGATGCTGGCTGGGTTTTTGCCGGGCACAGGCCGGATATCAGTTCCTGGCCAAGTGAACAAATTTACTTCGCGCGTCACGATCCACTGCGGAATATGGTCTAGGCCCAATCGACGGGCGGTTTCTGGAGGTATAGCCAATGCACCGCTATTCGGGGGCGGCTTGCTATGAGAAATGGGAACGACAGCAACGCGTTTGCGCCCATTGGTGTCCGCAATGGCGAACACCACGGCGCATGGCCGGTCTTTTGTGCCCTCGTCGCGGCCCAGGGTTCTCTCGTCGCGCCAGAGGTACGAAAACCGTATGACAAGACCGGGTTGCGGGTCGGGAATATCGACCACGACTTTAGCGCCGCTTCATTTCGCGATTGAAGGCTTTGCTGGCCGATGGAGGGGTGGCGGACTTGAGCGCCTTTAACATCTCAGCGGGCAGCTCATGGGCATACAGAGCTTGCCGGTCGTCGAGGGCTTTGAGTCTCGCATACTCCTCGGAGGAGATCAGGACAACGCTATCGCGTCCATGCGACGTGACTTTGACGGGCGCGCGTTGCGCGAGTTCCTTGAAGCGCCCGAAATTGCGGGCAACTTCGGCGGCTGTGGCGCGGGAGAGTGTTTTTTGTGCCATACGGCAAGTCTGTCACAAATATAGAATTTACGCAAGTTGCGCAAAATGCGTGAATGCCGCCAGTCAACCGCTCGGCGCTCCGTTTGCGGCACTCAGGCCTTGTCACGCGTCGCGACGGTGTCGAGGTAGCGGCGCAAGTCCTCAGTTTTCATGGCGATGGGAACCCCATTGGCAACGATAGGCTCGTCCGATGCGAGCGCTTCGACAAACCGGTCAAGACGTATCAGTGCGAGCGCGTTGACGCCGTCTACTGAACCGATCCGTCCTAGCGAAACGTCTCTATGTTTGATGTCAGTGCCTTGGGTTAGATCGCTTTGCCCGCCGACGCGGACCACGCGTTTCCTGACGACGGTCTTGTGCTGCATGCGCGCGACGATTTCCTGGCCGACGTAGCAGCCCTTGGTGAACGAGACGCCGTTCAAAAGATCAAAGTTCGCTTCGTGCGGATAGGTATCGCCAAAATCGTAGTCTTTGCCGCCTTCAGGTACGCCAAGGGCGATGCGATGGGCGTGATAAGCTTCAGGCGGGGCATTGAAGCCATTGGTTGCCGAGGCGATATCCGTTGCGTACTGCGCTTGGGCTAAGATGCGCTGGCCGAGTTCGGCATGACGCGGATCATGAAAAGCGATCGTGCCCTTGGCCGGCCCCGAAGAACACGCGTTCGGTCCCCATAAAGCGAGAAGCGTATAATCCTCGGAAACATCTTTGATCTCGACCGCGGTGCGCAGCTTGTACATCGAGAGCCGTTTGACCAACTCTGGCGCTTTCTCGCGCAGCACATCGAGGACGAAGCCGTCCGGCGTTCGCACGCAAAAGAATTCGAATAGGATTTTGCCTTGGGGCGACAAAATAGCGGCATGGGCAGTGCTGGCTGCAAACGCAAGGTCATCGGGGCTGGTGACCAGACCCTCGACGTCATTCGTCACTAGGCCCTGGAGGAATTTTGGCGCATCCGGTCCCGACACGCGCACTGTACCGCGATCTGCGAGGCGTGCTACGCTTGCTCGATTGGTTTCTTGCGTCATTCGTGATTGTGCCGGTTGCCGTGAGTTGCGCAGTGTGTTGCCAAGAGTTGCCAAGTTACGTATGCGGGACGTAGCTGGAACGCAAGCCGCCGGAGATAACCCCTCCCATGTCTGATACGTATGACCTCCTGATCAAAGGCGGCACCGTCGTCAATCACGATGGCGAGGGGGTGCGCGATATCGCGATCCGCGCCGGGCGCATTGCCGCGATCGGTGATCTAGGACATGCTAAGGCCGCAGAAATGCTCGACGCAAAGAACCTGCACGTTCTCCCCGGCGTCATCGATACCCAGGTGCATTTCCGTGAGCCGGGACTCGAGCACAAGGAAGACCTCGAAACCGGCAGCCGTTCAGCGGTCGCGGGCGGCGTGACGGCTGTGTTCGAGATGCCCAACACCAAGCCGCTGACGACATCGGTTGAAACGCTGGCCGATAAGGTGCGCCGGGCGCGCCACCGCATGTACTGCGACTTTGCCTTCTTCGTTGGCGGTACGCGCGAGAACATTGCGGATATCCCGGCACTTGAAAAGCTGGAAGCGTCGGCCGGTATCAAGATCTTTATGGGGTCCTCGACGGGGGATCTGTTGGTCGATGATGAAGCCTCGCTCGATAAGATCATCGCCCGGATTTCGCGCCGCGCCTCGTTTCATGCCGAGGATGAGGCCCGGCTCATCGCACGCATGCATTTGCGCAAGGCCGGTGATCCGTCCTCGCATCCCGTGTGGCGCGACGAAGAGGCGGCGCTCATTGCGACAACGCGGCTCGTTAAGCTCGCGGAAAAACACGGCAAGCGCGTGCACGTCCTGCACGTCTCGACGGCCGAGGAAATGGCGTTTCTCGCCGGCCACAAGGATTTCGCGACCGTTGAAGTCACGCCCCATCATCTGACGCTCAGCAGCCCTGAGTGCTACGAGCGTCTTGGAACCTACGTGCAAATGAATCCGCCCGTGCGTGGCGAACGGCACCGGACGGCGATCTGGGCGGCGTTGAATGCCGGTATTGTCGACATCCTTGGTTCCGATCACGCGCCGCACACGCGCGAGGAGAAAGACCACGCGTATCCTGCCTCGCATTCCGGTATGACGGGCGTGCAGACGCTGGTTCCCATCATGCTCGATCACGTCAACGCCGGGCGGCTGTCGCTGCAGCGCTTTGTCGATTTGACGAGCCATGGCCCGCAGCGCCTCTTCGGCATTCGGGGTAAAGGGCGGATCGCGGTTGGCTACGACGCCGACTTTACGATTGTCGATTTGAAGCGCCGCGAGACCATCACTAACAACTGGATCGAAAGCCGGGTTGGGTGGACGCCCTACGACGGCGTTCAGGTGCAAGGCTGGCCCGTTGGGACAATCGTGCGGGGACGCCGGGCCATGTGGGAAGGGGCCATTTCTGGTCCTGCCCGCGGCGAACCCGTGCGTTTCCTTGAGGGATACGCCCGTTAATCGGCCCGTTAACTGATCTGGCCTCGCCCTTGCAGTCCGGACTGTCAAACCCTCTGATTGTCCCGGATCAACATGCTCTTTTCTGCCATCCAAAATGCAATCGCCCCGACCCAGCCGATGAGCTGGAGCGAGGCGTTTGTTCTGTCTTCGGCTGCGATGGCAGCATCGCTGCCGCTCGTAGTTGGGCTTTATCTATTCAAGTCGGCGGCGGGCATCAATCTCATGTCGGGCCCATCGCCGCTCCACGATCTCTTGTATTGGATCGTGGCATAGATTTTCGGCTTAAGCTTCCCGGCCCACAAGCCCGGTTGCGTCAGCCGTCTCCGCCGTTTTTCGCGGACTTGGACGCGGACTTGGCCGCAGACTTGGCGATGTTCGATGGCAGCTTGTTCAAGACGTGAACAGTGGTGCCGATGCCGGCGACACCTGCCAAGTGCACAACGTGTCCGTTCATCATCCGGAAGCAGCCCGATGAGGCGGCATAGCCGATGCTCTTGGTGTCGTTTGTGCCGTGGATGCGATAAAGCGTGTTGCCGAGATAGAGCGCCTTGGCGCCGAGCGGATTGCGAATCCCACCCGTCATGAGTTCCGGCAACTCCGGCTTACGTTCCAGCATTTCCGCCGGCGGGCGCCAGTCGGGCCAATTCACTTCCTTGGAAATCTTTTTCGTGCCTGTCCACGTGAAGCCTTCGCGGCCGACGGAGATCGGATATTTATAAGCCTGCGATGACGAGAGGACGTAATAAAGTTTGCGTCCAGCCGTATCGATCACGATCGTTCCAGAGCCGTATCCGTTTGGAAATGAAACCGTCTGGGGAGCGACTGGGGAAATGTTCGGGCGCGGTCCGCCGTCCAATTCAGCGGGGCCTTTTGCCAAAGATTTCTTTACAGGCTGATCATAGTCCTGCTGCTGAACATTGGCGATCTTGGTTTTCTTTTTGGAAGTGCCAAAAGAGAAGGTAGGTTGTGAAGCGCCAGTTTTCGCCGGCGGCTGCTTCTGCCACTTCTTTGGCATTTGATAGCCGTAGGTTTCCTCGAACGGATGAAAGGCTTCGGCCGTGCCCGGCACCACCAGGGACGCGAGCGCGAATGCTCCAACGAATAGTCTCATCATGACGCTAATTCCCTAACTCAACGAAACTCGGTAAGACGGAGATTATACAGAGAAGTTCCGGGCGACCAAGTCCCCTGTTCAGTGCGTGACGCGGGAACGGCGGAGAGGGGCCTCGTTTAGGGTCCCGGGCCGCCGGCTGCAAGTCTGGTTGCAGGACGTCCGAGTTGGAACTATCGGGCATGAATTGACGTGGCTTTTTTGGTTTTCAATCCCGGAATCACGCGTCCCTATAGGCCATCACAGGAGCGCCGCGGACCGGTTGCGTGAAAAATGGTCACACGTAGGATGATTACACTTGGGTGGCGATCCTACCTGTCCAACGGAAACAATGCCGGCGAGCTAAGAATCGCACCGCAATGTGTTACGTTCGTTCGCCGCTCGTGAGGCACTGGCGTATCGTACCGAAGGGCAGAGCAGGGGATAAATGGACTATTTTCCGAACCCTTTTATCATACCGATTGGCTTGATCATCGGCGTGCTCGTTGCTGCGCCCGTTGGCCCGGTCAATGTCTTGTGCATCCAGCGCGCCATTGAGCGCGGCTTCTGGGGCGGTTTAGCGGCCGGTATCGGATCGGTTGCTGGCGATGGTTTGATAGCGTTGTCCGCTGGCCTCGGTGTTGGCGCGGTTTCGGGCGCGGTCGCAAATCACCGGGCAATCATTCAGATTATCGGCGGTTTGGCGCTCATCGCTTATGGCCTGAAGCTCTTTTACACAACGCCGCGCATCTCCATGACACCTGCAGGAGAACGTGACGGTGAGACGTTGAAGGATTTCGCCTGGGATATACCGCAAACTTTTTTTCTGACCATCACAAACCCCGGCGCGGTTCTTGGGTTGTTCGCGATCTTCAGCGGCGTTTCGACATTCGTCGAGGTGAAATCGACGATCGATGTTTTACTGATGGTTGCCGCCATCATGACGGGAAGTTTGCTGTGGTGGATTGGGCTATCGAACTTGATCAGCCGGTATAGGCATTTGATCGATGCCGAGCGTCTGCGCGCGATAAACCGGATCGCGGGCATTTTGCTCTCGGGTATTGGCGGCCTGATGCTGTTTGAAGTGTTCTTGAAGGGCGGGCGATTTTAGTCGCGCCGGCCTATGCTCAAACTTATTGATGCCGCCGCGTAAGGGTGAATTCGCCCTGGTCGATACGCTTCTCAAGGCCGCGCGTCAATTTCACGACCGCATCTTCGCCGTAGATCGAAACGAGATCCGTGAGGGCCGTAAAAAGCGCAGCATATGCCATCTGCTCAGGTGCAACGCCCGTATCGACGCCCTCATCCCAGGCCGCCAAAATGAGATCTAGCGCTTTGAGATTTGGATTGTCTTTTTCAAGCTCTTCAAACGAATACATGTCGTCCCCCGGGCACTCTGAAATCTTACGTTTCACTTTCGTGTGCATGTTCGCCACTCAACAACCTGCCGCGGCGCGTCAATACGCTTACTCTGTGACCTAGCACGGGAAAAAGCGAAAGGTGGCCTCAGCAACAATTCACAGTAAACTGCGCCGGCTCATGGTGCGGCGGAGTAACTACTGCGGGAAGGTTTTGACGAGCCCGTCCGAGAGTTGCGCGCCTTCTGAGATGAAGCGCGTGATGGCTGTCTGTGCCGAGGGGCTGCACGTATTATAGGTGCGGCTATAGCTGCGATAACCTTGATTGAAAGCGCGCGTGAGGCGGGCGCGGCGCAGGGCAGAGGAGCCTTCGGCTTCCATCAGTTCTCGCATGCGTTCGCGCCAGTACTGGCCTTCGTTTGCGCCGCAAAGTTCGCGCAAATAATGAATGGCACCAAGGATTTCCGAAATTCTCATGAGCTTGTCGTCGTAGGGCTTTGCGTCAGGTGCGGCGTGAGCCGGAACTAAGGCTGAAAGCAAACAGAGTGCTGCAGCTGCCGTCAATGTTTTCAGTCGCCGATGCATTGTGCCCGTCTTAGTTGGGTATTGGCTCTGTGGGCCGTGTCAATTTCTCATAGGCCGAATTCTTGGCGCGCGCGCGGCAGGCATGGAGTAGTTGAAGGCAGAGCGTGGTAAAAGTCACCATCCCGGACGAGAGGTGCCTATGTGCTCGCGTTATAGTCTGACATCGCCGCCGGAAGCCATACGCAAGATGTTTGGCTACGGCAACACAGAGGAATTTCCGCCCCGCTACAACATCGCGCCGACCGACCCGGTCGCGATTGTGCGCCAAGGTATGCGGGAGGGCCGCGAATTGCGCCTGGTGCGCTGGGGGCTCATTCCATCGTGGGTCAAGGACCCGCGCGAGTTTTCGACGCTCATCAATGCGCGCTCGGAAACGGTGACCGAAAAGCCTTCGTTTCGCGGGCCAATCCGACACTGCCGTTGCCTGGTCCCATCCGATGGGTTTTACGAATGGACAGGCAAAGCCGGCGCGAAAATACCTCATCTCGTTCGCTACAAGAGTCACGAATCCATGGCTTTTGCGGGGATTTGGGAGCATTGGCTTGGCGCGGACGGCAGCGAAGTGGAGACCATGGCCATCCTGACGACTGAGGCTAATGCCGATATGGCCGTCATTCACGATCGAATGCCGGTATTGTTGGCGCCGGAACACTTCGAGCGCTGGCTGGATTGCAAGCCCGGAACCGCTGAGCACGTTTTGGAACTCTTGCGCCCCGCGCCCGAAGGGGTTCTTGAGATGACTGCCGTCAATCCCAAGCTCAATAATCCGCGCAACGAAGGCCCGGAACTCCAGGAGCCCCACGCACCCCAGCCGCCGATGCGGTCGACACTTCTTTAACCGGTTGAGCGTATGCGACTTAAAGCGTTGGAAGTACGTATGATTCGCGGATCAGGCAGCCAAAGTCGCCGTTGTTCGGATGAATTGTGTTTAATCATCTGATTTCGATGCGTTTTTGCAAATTGACTACGTTGTCAATGAAGTCGTCGCGGCCTCTCGCAGGGCAAACAAATCGGCGTTAGTGTGCCTCAGTCAAGAGACGGCCGTTATCTGTGGCTAGATTTTCGGCAACGGGTTGGGGATAAACGCTAAAGTGCTGCAGCACTGCGCGCAGCCTTGGCATGGGTTTTGGGATGACGAGTGGCCGCCACCAGCGAGTTCACGGACAAGGAGAACGGACGACATGGGTTACAGGGGTGAGGATCTCGACCTGCGCACACCGCAAACCTGGAGTGCCACGCCGACCGATCTTGCCGGGACCGGCGACGCCAAGTCCGCACCAAACGCACCAAGAGGCGCGTATCGCAATGGGCCGATCTGGGTCGACGATACGGTACTTGCGTGTTCCAACCACGCGTTTGATGTCGCGCTCGCGCACCGCGCGGGCGAAGTGCGCCTCGAACATTTACTGCACGCTTTGACACGCATTGATGCGGCCGCAGAAGCGCTCGAAGCGCGCGGCGTGCGCGTTGCAGCACTCCGCCGCGAAAGCGCGACCATCATTGCCAGCGAAATTCCTGTCGGCTTGCCAAACGGCAAAGGTGCACCGCGGCGCTCGGAAGAGTTTGCCGAAGTGCTGCAGCTTGCCGCTGTCAATGCTGTGCGCCGCAATGCGCCGGCCGGCATCGAAGATCTGCTCTACGTGCTGTTTGATCAGCGCTCGGATCTGCCCGGCCTCAACCTGCTGTCGCGCCATACGGTTCGCGCGACGCGTGAGACGATTGAACCGCTGCCGCCGCTCACCCGTTATGCCGCCGAGCCGCGCTACACCGCGCCGGAGCGCGCCGTTCGCGTGCCGGTCGAACCTGTAAGAGTCGAATCTGTGAGATATGCGCCGGAGCCACCGCGGTCCTATCGTTCGGAATTCGAAGGGACAGCGACCGATAGCGTGCAAAACAGCCGCATCGAAGCTCTTGAACAAATGGTGCGCGCCTTGAGCAACGATTTGGCCAGCGAACGGCAGGTGGTTGCGAACCTGCTCAAAGACCTGAGCCAGGAGACACGTTCGCAGCGCGACGACCATGGAGCGCTGAGCACAGGTCTACAAGATCGATTGCAGAATTTGGAGCAAGCCGTGAGACAGACTCGAGATGGCGACATTTCGCCCAACGATGTTTCCGAACTGGTTCAGGCCGTACATGGCGTAATTGAACAGCGGTTTGGCGAAATGTCGAAGTCTTGGACGGTTCTGTCCGATCGGCTTCAGAACCTTGAGCTTGCCATCCGGGAGAAGCCCTCCGTCAGCGGAGTCCCTGGAGATCTGGTCGAGCGCATCAGCCGCGCTATCGATCTAAAACCTATCGCCAACAGACTGGACATCATCGAGGAAGCGCTGCTTTCCGGCGATAGCCGCAACGAAAGCGATGTCGTGGACCGGCTGAAATCTCTCGAAGGCGAGATTGCGCGCGCGCTTTCCGCCAATACAGCCAGCACCAGTCGCATGGAAACGCTGGTCGCGGGCTTTGATCGCCAGAAAAGCGATTTGGCCGGCGCACTCGCAGGCCCAGTGATCGAGCGCGTGACAGCGCTTGTCGGCAGTTCTGCGGGTCAGCAGGCGGCGATGACCGACGGCCTTTCAAAGGTTATCGACAGGCTCAACGGCGTTGAGCGCGCCGTTGCCGCCGAGATCGAAACGGCGGCCGCCAAGCATCAGGCCTACGCGCAGGATCTGACCGAAGTTCATGATGCGCTGATGAAGCTCAATCAGAACCAGCACACGTTAGCTGGCTCCATCGATCAGTGGCGCGCGGATGCCACCGGCGATCTCTCTGTTATTTCGAACCGGCTGACCAACCTTGATCGCGACAACGAGCGCCCGATTGAGACGCTGAACGCCATGCAGGTCCATATGGACACCATGAACAAGTTGATGATCGAGCGGTATCACCGGCGCAACCGGTTCTGGTATTGGCTGTTTGGCACTGACGACTGGATTGGTGCGAGCTGGCCATCGCAGGCGGCCGCCATGGAGTCCGAGCGCCAGCGGCTTAAGCTGCCGCAAACCGTCTAATTGAGTAAAATCTGTTGCTCATGCGTCGTGCGCCGTTAACTATTGGCGGCACGGCGCTTGCTTTTGGACGGGCATGAGCAACCTTCATCAGACCAAAATCGTACAAGCGGGCGGCGCCCTGTCAACCAAGCAGCAGCGCTTTCTCAGCAGCTATCTGGTGGCCGAAAGCAACAGCTTTGGCGTTGTGCGCATTGCCATGGCGCTCGCCGTGCTCGTCTCGCACAGCTATCTCCTCGCGCGCGGGACGTCTGCTGCGGAGCCGCTGCACAGTCTGACCGGGCATTCGCTCGGCGAACATGCGGTGCAGGTGTTTTTCTTTCTGAGCGGCATTCTCGTGGCGCAGAGTTTCGAGCGCAGCCGTTCCATGCTGGATTTCGTCTCGGGCCGCATCTTGCGAATTTTCCCAGGTTTGATCGTGTGCGTTCTGCTGACCGCATTTGCGCTTGGTCCGCTTGTGTCGATGCTGGAGCCGTCACGGTACTTTACCGATTCGCAAGTGTTGCGTTACATCGCGCGAACGCTATCGCTCTCGACGGGATCGGCGCCGCTGCCCGGCGTGTTCGAAGCGCACCCGTTGCCGTCAATCGTCAACATGTCGCTTTGGACATTGAAATACGAGGTTTTGTGCTATGCGGGCCTAGCGCTCGCGGGTGCTTGCGGTCTTTTCAAGTCAGCCTGGCGCGCGGTCACGGCGGCGTTGCTCGCGGTCTTTCTCGCATTGATCTTCATTGAGCAGCCCAAGGCCATCGAGACCTACACGGCAATCGACAACATCCGCTATTTTGCGCTCTTCTTTGGGATGGGAACGCTCGCTTATCTCGTCCGCGATTGGTTGCCCATTCACGGCGCCGCTGTCGTTCCACTTTTTGCGCTGTTTACTTTTGCGCTCGGCACGCGCTTTGGCGAACTCGCGACGGCGCTGTTCCTCGGATATGCAACGCTGTGGGTGGCGACGCTTTCGTTTGGCCCGCTGAGGCAGTTCACCAATCGCTATGATCTCTCGTTTGGCGCTTACATCTACGCCTGTCCCATACAACAAATGCTCATCGAAAAATTCCCGGGCAGCGATCCGGCACTTGCGGCGGCGCTGGCCATGATCATCGTTTTGCCGATTGCCCTGCTGTCTTGGGTGTTGGTAGAGCGCCCCGCTCTGAAACAGAGGTCCAGAATGGGCGCCGCTGTGTCAGGCATTCTGCAGCGCAGTTTACCCTTCCAAGCGGCAAAAAAAATCTTCGCTTGAGCCAGACGGGCTCTCCGTGCATTGTTAATCGTTCATTAAGAGTTGTCCCCCGTGGGGACGTGCGTGGGGTTTGTTATGTTGCGCCGGGCGTATCTCATCAATGTCATTGTCAGCGCCATTGGCACGATAGCGTGCTTGGCGATCACGCCGACAAAATCCGAATTTTTCAGTGCCGTGCGCCAGAGTTTCAACGCGCACGCATTGAACAGTGCGATGCTGAGCCCCGTCATCTTTCGTATGATCACGCCGCGCAGCAACTAATTGTATTTTATCGAGGCGCCGCTCATGGCGTATTTTCTACGAGCCATGTGCCAAATCAAGGGCCGTCTCGTCGCGATTGGTTTTGCGGCAGCACTCGCGTGCGTTGGGATAAGCGCCGGACCCGTTCGAGCGGAGCACATTGAACCGCACCAATGCGGCGTCAAGTCAGCAAGCTTTGCCCGCATCTGCCGTCCAAACGCGTATGCGACATGCCTTCGCGCTTCAACGAGAGGCGTGAAGGGTTACAGCGCGCCGTTTTGCGCAAGGCGGCAAACCGCATGCCGCTCCTGCCTCGACAAGCTTAGACAATGCATTCGCAAGATTGGCCACGCCAAAAAATCTGAATTCAGTTGCGACGAATGCTCTGGTAAATTCTCGCGCTGCATCGGCAAGCGCTATCCCAAACTCAAAGATTAGCTGCGCGGGGCAGCGGCGCGCTTAAGGCGGTCGTTGATGGCGTCGCCAAGCCCGTGCGCAGGGATGGCCATGACGGCGATGGCGCGAGGATTGCGCGCGTCGAGGTCTCGCAACGCAGAAAAGAGATTTGCGGCAGCTTCCACCAGATCGCCTTTGGAGCTCAGGTTGACGGCGGCGCCAGCCGTTGCAAGGGCATTGGGGCCGAAGGCTAACAATGCCTCGCCATCGCGCACATCGTGTGCGTTGAGGCGCAGCGGCGCGCGTGTCGCGTAGTGGCTTTCAAGCTGGCCCGGGGAATGCGGGCGGATGCTGCTGCCTTCCGCGCGGGCGATCGTTGTCCCCAAAACAGCTTCGATACGCGCGTGTGGAATAGCGCCGGGACGCAGCATAACAATCTCGTCTGACGTGACGTCCAAGACGGTCGACTCAAGTCCGTGCTGCACCGGTCCGCCGTCGAGGATCATGGCGACGGAGCCTGCGAGATCGGCGGCCACATGCTCAGCGCGCGTGGCGCTGACGTGGCCCGAACGATTTGCCGAGGGCGCGGCGAGCGGCTTGCCGAACGCTGTGAGGAGCGCGCGCGCGATTGGATGATCGGGAACGCGTAACGCAAGTGTTGGCAATCCGGCAGATACGAGATCGGCAATGGGGCAGGTCTCTCCCCGTTTGACAACGAGCGTGAGTGGGCCGGGCCAGAATGCGGCTGCGAGTTTTTTTGCATTGGCTGTGAATTGGCCAAGCTCAGTCGCGGCGGCGGCATCGAGTACGTGAACGATCAGCGGATTGAATTGCGGGCGGCCTTTAGCCTCAAAAATACGCGCGACGGCGGTTGGGTTGGTGGCATCGGCGCCAAGGCCATAAACGGTTTCCGTCGGGAAGGCGACCAAGGCGCCCGATCGCAGATGAGCGGCGGCGCGGGCAAGCGCGTCTTCAGTGGGTGGGCTGATTTGCGTGGTCAAAAGCATAATCTCTGGTTTTCACGTCGTGAAGTTGGGCATAGTCTCAATTGAACGAAACAGTCACCCGGACCTCATCTGCTCCAGTAGACGACAAGCGGTGCGGGCTCAAGGTGGAGCAACGCCGCGATCACATCATGGCAAACCACATCATGGCAAACAGGGGTGACGAGCGCGCATGAGCAAGGATATTGAGGTTGCTCGCGTTAGTGGCGCGCAGATCCTAAGATTGAACAGACCCGAGAAGAAGAATGCTCTAACGCGAGGCATGTACGCAGCGCTGGTTGACGCACTGACGGCTGGCGAAGCGGCGGATGGTATTAGCGCGCATGTCATTTTTGGACTGCCGGACGTCTTTTGCGCGGGCAACGACATCGCCGACTTTCTGGCTTTGGCGTCGGGGAGCGGAAACGAAATTGAAGACGTCATGAAGTTCATCTTCATGTTGCCGGTATTGAAAAAGCCTTTGCTCGCAGGAGTTTCGGGGCTTGCTGTCGGCATCGGCACCACGATGTTATTTCACTGCGATCTTGTCTATGCAGCGCCAAACGCAATTTTCTCGACGCCTTTTCTCGATCTCGGCCTTGTGCCCGAAGCCGCGTCCAGTCTTTTGGCGCCGCGCCTGATGGGTCCGCAACGTGCGTTTGAACTTCTGGTCCTTGGTGCGCCGCTTTCAGCCGAGCGCGCGCGCGAAGCAGGCCTGGTGAATGAGATCGTACCGGCCGGTCAGCTTGAGGAAAGTGTTTTGAAAGCTGCCGTCAACCTCGCAAGGAAGCCGCCGGAAGCGCTGGCCATTGCGCGGCGCTTGCTGCGAGGCAATCAACAAGACATCGTCGATTGCATGACGAAAGAAGCGCAGCTTTTCAAAAGCCGCTTGAAATCGCCAGAAGCGCGCGAGGCTTTTCAAGCCTTCCTTGAAAAGCGGCCGCCGGATTTTTCGAAGGCGAAGGCTGGCGCTTCGAAGGCTGGCGCTTGAACGGCCGTGCTTTGGACGTGCAGAAATTGACGGAGGTGCCGGATGTCGAGGTTTGGGCGTTTGGTTTTGGCGGCATATCTCGTTTTCGCAATATGTGCAGGTCCGGCCTCGGCCAACTGGCTGACGCACATTATCAAAGAAGCGGGCGAGGCGGGCGGCAAGGCAGGGACGCATGCGCATCCCAATCTGGGCGCTGCCGGCAAGGCCGCTAGACACTTGGGCGATCTGGCCGACGCGCCGAAGGGAGCGCTTGCTGCACACGCAACGCCTGAAGGGCACTGGACGTTCGTCAATCGCGAAGGCCAAACGTTTACGGCTGGCACCGCTGATGAACTGAAGCGGGTTGTTCCCTCGCTCGCGCCAGACGCAGGCGATGGCAAGCTGACGCTCTATCTTTCGGAAGACAGCATATTCGCAAATAAGCAGCATCTCGACAAGCTGCCGAAAGACGCGGACTTGCATCTTGTGACGGACAAAGGCGCCTATCCGGTCACGCGCGCGGGCAAGGGTGGTCAATCGCTGACGCTCAAACTAAAACCCAATCTGTCGATTAATCTGGCTGACCACGATCTTTTCCAAGAAACGATATCGTACCTGAGTCGTCCCTTAAACAATTCAGGCATCCGCACGATCGCACTTGATCCGGCTGGCTCGAATTTGTTGTCCGCCGCCCCGCGTATTGATGCAGCAACGAAAGCAGCGCTCGTCGATAAGCTTGATCCGGTGCACTTAAACAAAGCGTTTTCTGGTATTCGCGGACAGACGGCGGTTATTGTCGGCCGCGTTGATAACGGCAAATTATTTTTCAAACCGCAGTCCGGGCCCGAGATGAGCCGCGATGTCGAAGAACTTCTCTCAGCCGCGCGCCAGAATGACGTCAATCTGGTTATGCTTCATGCCGAAACGCCGTTGCAACCAGGCGGACAGAATTGGCTTTGGCAAAAGATTGAGGTTGGCGGGTTTGATGACGCCATCAGCGGAAAAACCTTCGGTGATTTTCTCGATGCGCTTGCGGCCAGGCGCGCGCCGATGTCAATTTCGGCGGCGCGCGAGGGGCTGGGGCGGGTTCGTATCTCGGCCTTAGCCGATGAGGGCGGCGCGGTCTCGTCCGTGCAGCCTGCGATGTTCGATGTCATTGGCCACATCACAGGTGAGGTTGTCACCAAGGCTGCGGAAATCCACGTTCGAGACGAGTCTAGCCAACGAGAAATTGACGGTCAGCTCATTCCCGGTATTCCAACATATATCCAGATTCCGTACTTGATAGGTATCGTGACTGGCATTATGGGCTGGGGCACGTCGCGGGGCTGGTGGCGCCGGATTTGGGCGCCGCCCCCGCGTGCCCAAGGACAGGGCCGGCTTGGACACTGGGTCCAAGGTGCGCCAAACTTTCTCGCGTATCTGTTGCTCTTCTTGCCTATTGCCGGGATGCCGGCGTTCGCTTGGCATGCCATGAAGCAATTCTGGGCTTCTGTGACGGCGCCGTTCCGGTGGATATGGAGCAAGCTACGGCGGCGCGTCGAAGTCTAACACCTCAGCGATGGCGTAACTTGCTGCGTTATGAAGAAAAGGAAAGGATGCGGATATGAGCTCACTCGCTGGAAAAACGCTTCTCGTCACAGGAGCAAGCCGGGGCATTGGCTTGGCAATCGCCAAGCGCGCGGCGCGGGATGGAGCGAACATTGCAATCCTCGCCAAAACGAGCGATCCCAATCCAAAGCTGGAGGGCACGATACATTCAGCGGCTGACGAGGTACGCAAGGCCGGCGGACAGGCGCTGCCGGTCATGTGCGATATCCGCGACGAAGCCCAAGTGCAAAGCGCGGTTGATCTGACAGTCGCAACGTTCGGAGGCATCGATATCTGCGTCAATAACGCGAGTGCCATATCGCTGACGCCCGTCGATAAGACCGACATCAAGCGCTTCGACTTGATGTTCGGCATCAATACACGTGGCACGTTTCTCGTTTCGAAAACCTGCCTGCCACATTTGCGCAAGTCCAAAAATCCGCACATCGTCATGATGTCGCCGCCGCTCGATATGAGCCCAAAATGGTTTGCGGGGCATGTGGCGTATTCGATTGCAAAGTATGGCATGAGCCTATGCGTGCTCGGCTTAGCGGAAGAACTGAAAAAGGACGGCGTGGCGGTCAATGCGCTGTGGCCGAGATCGACGATTGCAACAGCCGCGATCCGGAATATTCTCGGAGGCGACAAGCTGATGGCCATGAGTCGGACACCTGACATCTTGGCGGATGCGGCGCACCTCATATTCCAGCAGCCAGCTAAGTCTTTTACCGGCAATTTCCTGATCGACGACACGTTTCTGCATGAGGTGGGCGGCGTCACCGATTTCGAACCCTATCGTGTGGACAAATCGAAACCGTTGGCGCCGGATTTCTTTGTGCCAGCGGGCAGTATTCCCCCGCCCGGCGTCAAGCTTGCCCGGATTTCGGAACTTTCCGGCTAAGAATTGAGATTGAGAGCCGGAGGCTGCGAATTTTGGTTTGGTTTGCAAGCGGCGAGCGTAGTAAGACGATTTGAAATCAATCAGCGCTGGGTCTAAGCGGCACCAAAATGGCAACAGTCCTCATCTCGCATCCCGCATTTCTCAATCACGACACGGGTGCCCATCATCCGGAGCGGGCAGACCGGCTGCGCGCCATCGACAAGGTGTTGAGCCACGAAGTCTATAAGGATCTCGTGCGCCGTGAAGCGCCTATGCGCGAGGATGTGCGGGACGCCATCGCGCGCGCGCATCCGGGCGCGTACTATGCAGAGTTGGAAACGGCACGGCCGCTCGCCGGGCAGGGCTTGCGCCAGATCGATGGCGACACAACCATGTCGGAAGGAAGCTGGGAGGCCGCATTGCGCGCCGTTGGTGCCGGGCTCGACGCGGTCGATCTCGTCATGAAAAAAGAAGCGGCGAATGTTTTCTGCCAGGTGCGCCCGCCGGGTCATCATGCCGAAAGCGCGAAGGCCATGGGATTTTGTTTGTTCAACAACATTGCCATCGCCGCGCATTACGCGCGCACGAAACATGGCGCTGAGCGCGTGGCAGTGGTCGATTTCGATGTGCATCACGGCAACGGCACGCAGGAGATCTTCTGGTCCGACAA
>JAYSVT010000171.1:0-1870 GCA_043718455.1 Hyphomicrobium sp. | reverse complement strand
GCGGCTGGCCCGGCGCGCCGCTCACCTTACGGGCATCCGACGCGTTGGCGCTCCGATTGCGCGCGCGCTTTGACGCTCTGGGGCGCATTGGGAAATTTGGTGTTGAGTTCAGAATAGGACGAACATGCCGCGTCGCGTTGGCCCAGCCGGTCGAGCGACATGGCAAGCTTCAAGAGACTGTCAGGCGCTTTCTGGCTTTGTCCGTAGGTTTGATAGCCCTTCAAGAACGCGCTGGCCGCCGCTTTGTATTGCCCGCGTACGAAATGTGATTCACCAAGCCAGTATTGCGCATTGCCCGACAACGAATCGCTCGGATGCCGCTTCAGGAAATCGTCGAACGCCGCTTCGGCCGCTCCATAGTCGCGTTGTAGCAGATAACCGTAGGCGGTCTCGTAAAGCTGCTTGGGATTTGAACCATCGCCGGGCGGGGGTAGTGCCGCAGTCGTCACAGGTGGTGGCGCTCCCGCACCAGGAGTGCCACCGGCTCCACCTGCATAAGCGCCTCCTGCATCAGGAATCGGTGGGCCCGAAACGGCGGGCGGCGCTTCGCCAGCAATCATGCCGCTAATTGGGTCGCCTTCACTCACCGTCGTCGATCCGAATTCGCTCGTTGGACGGGGAGCCGGAGGAGGCGTGGCATCTGCACGGCGCGGTGTGCCGCCAAGGCTGCGCACTTGATCGGAAAGCTGCTGCACTTGTGCCGAAAGAGTCTTGATCTGATTCTCGAGGCCATCGACCCGGACACCATCGCCGCCAGCGGCAGCCCGGTAAGCGGGCGAAGATGACGTGCCACCCGACTTGGCGAGGCTCTCAAGCGTGCCGACCACAACCTGCATATCGACGAGCTGCTCTTCCAAGCTTTCGATGCGCGCCTTCAAGGCGGCGTCGCCGCCAGCTGTTGGCTGCGAGGACTTAGGCTGAGTCTGGGGCTGAGTCTGGGGCGGAGCTTGGGTCTTGGCTGGAGCAGCTGCGACCGGCGGCGCCGCTTTAGGTTCTTGAATTGGCGCCTGCTGCGCCATGGCGCCGCTAGCAAAAACCAAACCCAGCAGAGGCACGAGCAGCGGCACAGCAACTGCAGCGCTCAAACCAAATACCGTTCTGTTTTTCATGGCCGTACTCATGTCGTTAAACGTCCTTGCTCGCGGCGAGTGTATGGACCGCGTGATAGTCTTCTACAGGGCTAACGCACGGCCCTCAATGCATGCATTGTAACACGCACAGCTAATCGGCCGATTTTTTGCGCGGCGGCGCCGTTGCAAAGCCCATTGATGCCTCCCCTTAATGTCGAATTTTCGAGATTTGCGGCCGATGCTCTCAGCGCGCGAGCGCCTGTCCGCTGCCGCGCCCCACGTCCGCATCGACGGATTCTGCACCAAAAGATTCGCTACCCAAAGATTCCGTCCCACGCGTTTCCACTCCTCGCGAGCCGGTTAGCCCGCTCGCAGCACTGCCACTCTTGGTAAATCTCAGCAGAGTTTCGGCGTGACGATTCTGCGCCTGGCAAACGGCTGTCCGGCACGTTGCAACCGGATCGCTGTTCCCGCGCGTTTCTATTCTGATGCGTTCGCTGGCAATGCCTGCCTCAATGAGCTTGGCGCGGACCACCTCGGCCCTTTGACGCGCGAGCGCCGTCGCGTCCGCACTTGATCCGCCATCGTCGGCGCGACCAATGATCGTTACGGCGATCGATTGAGAACGCTTCAACCAGCGCGCCTGGGCTTCAAGAATGGCACGCGCGCGCCCGCCGATGACAGCGCTACTCTCGGCGAAGAAGACACGATCTCCAACTTCGCTGACTAACCGAAAACGAAGCTTGCGAATTTGCTCCGTAACTTCTGCCTCCGGCTTCTCACTTAATGAATCGTCGTCG
>JAYSVT010000018.1:0-8510 GCA_043718455.1 Hyphomicrobium sp. | reverse complement strand
CCGAACTTGAGTGGGAATGAGTGAGTAAGTCAGGCTGTCTATGGTAATGCTTTCGAACTCATTGAGGACGAACCCGATGCAACACCGCACGCTTACCCCCATTGCACCGCGCCTTTTCGCGGCGCTTGCGCTTCTTGCTTTATCGTTTGTTTTTCAGGCGACGCCCGCATCCGCGGCGGACAATGACCCTTGGGTCAGCTTACGCAAAGAATTTTATGGCGACAGGCAAATCTCCGAGATGAAACCGCCGCTCATTCTCGATGCGCCGGACAAAGCCGAAGACGCGGCTCTGGTGCCTGTCTCGATCTATCTTTTGCCCGAGATCGCCGACAACATCAAAACACTGCGCGTGTTCATCGACAACAACCCGATGCCGATGGTCGGCACGTTTACGTTTGGCAAAGCGGCGGGCTTTGGTTCAAAGACAATTTCGACGCGCGTGCGTTTTGACACCTTGTCCTACATCCGCGCTATTGCCGAAACCGAAGACGGCAAGCTCTTTATGGCAACGCGCTTCGTACAGGCGTCCGGGGGATGTTCATCGCCCGCCCTCAAGGATGCGCAGGAAGCGCTCGACACAGCTGGGCAGATGCAACTGAAGAAGCTAAATGATCCGCACAAATTCGCCTCAAGCAAAAATTCCTCGTCCGTCACAGGCGAGGCCATGGTGATGTTGCGCCACCCGAATTACTCAGGCATGCAGATGGACCCGGCAAGCGGACAATTCATTCCAGCGAAATATTTGCGTACGCTTGACGTCATGCGCGGAGACGAACTCGTATTTCATCTGGAAGCTGGAATTTCGATGTCCACGAACCCAAATGTGCGTTTCACCTACGGCGCCAACGGCGATGAGGCGTTAAGCGCCGTCGCATCGGATTCCGAAGGCGCAACCTTCAAGGCCAGTACCCCGCCCGGCAACACGTGAACTGCGCAAATCGCCTTCCGTCCCACCAATAATGAAAAGGGCGCATGAAGCGCCCTTTTTTCGTTCTGGTACGCGTTGAAGCGTCAAGCGTTAGAAGCAGCGCAATTCGGCCTCGATCTGCGCCAGTTTCAGCTTCTTAATCTTTGCCTGAATGGGCGCGTAGCTCATGGTGGCAACACTCTCGCCGCCTCTAAGCTGCACCGACATAATCGTCTCGGCCTCTTCGTATTCGGCAAAAGGCAGCAACGCTGCGATTTGATCGATCGAGCACGAACACTTCTCCAGGATCTCGCGCGTCGGCCCGTTGGCCTGCATGCAGCCGTAGATATAGTCGGCGCGCGAAACCGTCGGGTAGTCGTTGGCGGGCAGCTCCATGGCAAAAGCCGCCGTCACAGACATGAGCGAAGCGGTAAATCCGGCAAAAGCCAATTTGAGCAATTCGTGCTTCATTTGACACCCCCAAATCCCGCGATAGCCGTGCGGTCTTCAAAGCCAAATTTGTCCGCTTCCTTGCTCTTGATGACGGAAACTGACTCAACGAACTCGCCGGGTACCGTTGGGCTGACAATCATTGAATATGTCGAAATTTCATAACCCTTCATTTTCGCGACAGCGGCATCTTCCGTGAATGGCGTGACGCTGATCCGGAGAGCGTCGTGCGTCTCGCCTTTGTAGTCAATTTTAAGCGGCTCGACTTTGCCCTTCTCGTCGAGCACTTTGCTGAAGCGCGTTTTGAGATAGTTGAAATCGCCGCCGCTCATCCGGGCATACGTGGCCATTGCCTGCTGCATCGACACGACAAAAATCGGATTGATCGTTAGTTCCGGCATTTTTTGCAATTCGCGCGCCCTGTCGCCGGTGTAGATTTGCATATCGACCGCACGTTTGTCGTTCACGACGTCCATGATCTTGACGGAGATGACGTCTTTAAATCCCGAGCTCGCGAGCGCCTCGTCCGAGGGCTTGCTGGAAAAATCGTAGACGAGTTCGTCGCCCTTGTTCGTCTTTTCGAGATGCTGCGACTCGAAGATGATTTGCGACGCTTTCTTCACGCCGCCGGCGTGTGCCGCCGTAACCGGCGACACCAGAACTGCTGCAGTCAGTAACGCGGCTAGAATAGATCTCGTCATGGTGTGCGATACTCCAGATCGTCTTGTTGCTCGTACTGCGCGGGTTTTTAGCGATCGATGCGCGACTTGACCAGTGCCACATCACAACCGCCATTAACGGCCGGGAACACTACCTCCTCATATCCTGGGCGAAAGCGGCGGATTGCGGTACTTAAAACCCGTTAACGTAGGAATTTGCCGAACGCGCGGGGGCCATCGCCGACCGTGGCTTTGCCTGAGATTTCGAGACGCGCGGGGTCGATTTTCAAAATAAGGTTATCGCCCCAGCAGGCAACATAGACCGCGCCATCCGCCTCGCTCGCCTCGATCCCTTCAGGGTGATCGCAAGCCTCGATGGTCTTGAGTTGCTGCAGCGTTGCGAGGTCAAACACGGTAATGGTGCCGGAGCCCTGATCGGTGACAAAGCCTTTGCCCCCGGAAAGCGCGATCGCGTAGGGCCGATGACCAACTTGAACGCGGCCCGCCGCGCTGCGGTTCACCAAGTCGATCACCGTCACGTCGTTGCTAGCCACGTTGGCGGTGTAGGCGCGCTTGCCATCGTCCGCGATCGTGACCCCGAAAGGCCGTTCGCCGGTCTTGACGCCGCCCGTTCGCGTGCGCGTTGCAATGTCGATGATCGAGACTTCATTGCTGTCGCGATCGGCTGAGAGCAGCAATTTGCCATCAGGCGACACCGCCAGACCTGAAGGCGACAAACCCACCGCGATATCCGTCGTCACCGTGAAGTCGCCGGGGTCGATGACCGAGATCTTGTTCGAATACCAGCCGGCAACGTAAATCTCGCCAGACTTAGGATTGACCGCGACCCCAAGCGGGCCGCCGTCAATTGTGAGGCGCCGCGTAACGGTGCGGGTTGTTGTATCGACTTCAGTCAGCTCTTTGCCGTCGGGCGCCGTGATATACGCTAATTTCTTGTCCGGCGAGAGCGCAATGCCAGCCGGATGGCCGCCAACTCTGATCTCGGCCGACGTCTTCATGGTGCCGAGATCGACGAAAGACAAGCTGTGGCCCGGCTGATTGGTGACGAGCGCCTCTTCAGCGATTGCTGGCACGGCACTCAAGAGCGTCAGCACCGGCACAAGCAATCGCCGAACAAGGGTCATCGGGCTGATCAACCGCCCGCTTCTACTTTGACCTTGAGCCCATCGAGTCCGGCTTTGACCATTGCGGTAATGGCCGCCACGGCGGCTTCGTCCGACAATTCCGGCGGCGGATCGTTGTTGGCGTAACCGCGATAGAACGCGGTCTTCCATTCGACCGTGGACTTGCCTCCTTCGCCCGAGACCTTGAAACTTGCCGAGTAGTTCTCGACCGGCAGAACTTTAACGTCCACCTTTGTGATCTCGTATGCGTAGGTTTTGTCGGCATCGGAATGCTTCAAGAGCTTTTCGTCAATCGCGCCGCCGCTCTTCAGCGTCAGTTTTCGGGTCGCATCCGGCTTGTTGCCGCCTTGACCCTCGGTATTGCCAATCAGCGGGTGCCAGGACAAATCGTCGAACTTGCCAAGCACTGCCCAAACTTTGTCAGCCGGCGCGTTGATCTCAATCGATTGCGTGACCTTCTGGCGCGTCGGCCCGTGGGCCAAGACCCCGTTTGAAGTGAGCGCGGGCATCAGGCTCGCGAAAACAATTGCGAGTGCCACTCGTTTCAACATGCAGTTCCTCCGAGGATCGTCTGGTTCTGGTTCGTTTTGGGCCGAAAGCGGGAGACCATAATCATGGGACGCGCCCATTGGCAACGTGTGGGACAAGAGGGTGAAACCCGCACCCCAAAGCCGCGTCGCAGTGACCCGTCCCCCAGCGGTTGTCAGACCCGCCATCTCGTGCTTTGGTCGAGTCCTTGGATAACAAGCAATAGACAAAACCAACAAACATGGGTGGACCGATGGAGGGCAAGAGTTCGGACGGGGCTTCCGCGTCCGCAATTCATGACAACGTCGCGTGCCCTTTTTGCGGCATTCTTTGTGACGATCTGACGGTCGAGCGTACGGCTTTAGGCCTCAAAGTCCGCAAAAATGGCTGTGACAAAGCCATTACTGGCTTCGAGCGCGCCGTTGATGGCGCAAAACCCCAGATTGGCGGCAAGGACGCGTCCCTCGCTGAGGCGATTGCGGCAGCAGCGGCCCTCATCAAGAAATCCCGCCTCCCCATCTTTGGCGGCCTTGGCACCGATGTCGAAGGCATGCGCGCCGTTATGTCGATTGCCGACAACGCGGGCGGCGTGGTCGATCACGCTTTAAGCGAAGGCCAGTACCGCAATTTCCGCGTTTTGCAGTCGGGCGGCTGGGTGATGACCACTCTCACCGAAGCGCGCAACCGCGCCGACCTCTTTGTCGTGCTTGGCAGCGATCTGCACAAATTGCATCCGCGCTTTTTCGAACGCGTCGTGTGCAACGAGAAATCAATGTTCTCGGACGCGCCGCCAAAGCGCACCGTCGTCTTCCTCGGCGAAGGGCTCGATCAGTCCGGCATCACGGGCGACCGCGTCGGCGAAGTCATCACGCTCAATTGCAAGGGCGACCGGATCGGCGAAATTCTGATTGCAATGCGCGCGATGGCCAAAGGTGTGCCGGTTTCCGGCGACACCATCGGCGGCCTGAAGCGCGCGGACGTTGAAAATCTGGTCGAGCGCTGCAAACAAGCGACCTATGGCGTGATGGTGTGGGCGCCGCCGAGCCTCGCGTTTCCCAACGCCGATCTCACTGTGCAGGCGGCCGCCGAATACGTCAAAGACATCAACCTTCATTCGCGCTTTGCCGGCCTCTCGCTTGGCGGCAATGAAGGCGCGGTCTCAGCGGGCGCTGTGTGTGCCTGGCAGTCCGGCTATCCGCTGCGTGTTTCGTTCGCCAGCGGCAAACCCGACTACGATGCTGAGCGTTATTCCATGGCGCGACTTCTGCAAGCCAAGGAGAGCGATCTTCTCTTCTGGATCGCATCCTACACGCCAGACTTATCGCCGCCCGATACGGACGTGCCTATGATCGTGCTCGGCACGCCGGGCTTGAAGCTCGCAAAGCAGCCTGTGGTGTTCATTCCCATCGGCACGCCGGGCGCGGATCATGCCGGTCTCATCGTCCGTTGCGATAACGTCGTATCGCTGCCGCTTAGAAATCTTGGCCGCTCGTCTCTTCCTCGCGCGGCCGACATCCTCGCCGCAATCGAAGCCGCTCTTTAGGCTCCTGTCTTTTCGAGATCCAACCCGATGCTCATCAAACTTACCGGCGCCAAAGTCTACGATCCGATCAACGGGATCGACGGCGAAATTCGCGATATCTATCTGCGCGACGGCCGCATCGTGACGCCAGTGCCTAGCGACAAGGTCTCGCAAGAATATGCCCTCAACGGCCGCGTGATCATGGCGGGCGGCATCGACCCGCATTCGCACATCGGCGGCGGCAAGGTCACCATCGCGCGCATGCTTATGCCGGAAGATCATTTGGGCCACGAAGTCGCGCGCACCGATCTCACACGATCAGGCTGCGGCCACGCCATCCCTTCGACCATGCAGGCTGGATACCGTTACGCCGAAATGGGCTACACAGCCGCCTTTGAGCCCGCCATGCTACCGGCGAACGCACGCCAGGCGCATATGGAAATGGGCGACACGCCCATGATCGACAAAGGCGCGTTCGTGATGCTCGGCAGCGACGATTTTCTGCTGCGCCAGCTCTCGCGCAAAAACGACTTTTCCGCGATCAAGGACTACATCGCCTGGACCATGCACGCCGCGCAGGCGATTGCCGTCAAAGTCGTGAACCCCGGCGGCATCAGCGCGTTCAAGTTCAATCAACGCAAACTCGATCTGGACGAAAAGCACGTCCACTACGGCGTCACGCCGCGCGATATCATTCACAATCTTGCGCGCGGCCTCAAAGAACTGGGCGTCACGCACCCACTTCATGTGCACGGCTGCAACTTGGGCGTTCCGGGCGGCGTCGAAACGACACTCGATACCATCCGCGGTTCAAACGGCCTGCCGATCCATCTGACGCATATTCAGTTCCACAGCTACGGCACCGAGGGCGATCTCAAGTTTTCGTCAGGTGCTGCACGCGTTGCCGAACTCGTCAATAGCCACAAGAACGTGTCGATCGACGTCGGTCAGGTCATGTTCGGCCAGACCTGCACGGCCTCCGGCGACAGCATGCGCCAGTTCGTCAACACGCGCTCCGCCGACCCCAAGAAGTGGGTCGTCATGGATATCGAATGCGATGCCGGCTGCGGCGTTGTGCCGTTCAAGTATCGCGACAAGAGCTTCGTCAACGCCCTGCAGTGGGCCATTGGTCTCGAACTCTTCCTGCTGGTTGACGATCCCTGGCGCGTGTTCCTGACGACGGATCATCCGAACGGCGGACCGTTCTACTGGTATCCGCACATGATCCGCCTGTTGATGGACAAATCTTTCCGCAAGGAAAAGATGGCAACTATCAATCAGGATGCGCTGAAGTATTCGTCGCTCGCATCGATTGATCGCGAATACTCCCTCTACGAAATCGCCATCATGACGCGCGCTGGACCGGCCCGCAGCCTTGGCCTCAAGGACCGCGGGCACTTGGGCGCTGGTGCCTGCGCGGACATCACGGTCTACGAAGACAAGGCCGACCGCGAAGCCATGTTCGAGACACCCGAGCTCGTGTTCAAGAACGGCGAGTTGATCGTCAAGAACGGCAAGATCATCAAGGTTGTGAATGGCGTGACGCATGTTGCGCGGCCGTCGTATGATCGCTCAATCGAAAAGTCCTTGAAAAGCTACTTCGACGATTATCACACCGTGCGCATGGAAAACTTCCGCCTGTCGGATGATGAGATCATCGATCACGGCCGGGGCTCGATCATCGTGCAGCCGACGGGGGTGCGTTCGGTATGAGCCACGCTATCAACACCAAGACTGTCAACGGCATCACAATTGACGATACGTTCGCCGAAGCCTTCGGCATGAGCGGCACGGGCATCGTCATCACGGCCGACACGATTAAGTGGGCGCGCATAGCAGCCGTCACCGCGACCGGCTTTGGTACGTCCGTCATCGGCTGCGGCGCGGAATGCGGCATCGATCGCGAACTCTCGCCCGATGAAACTCCAGATGGCCGCCCGGGCGTGCGCATTCTGATGTTCGGATTTTCTCCCGAAGCCCTCATCCCGCAAGTCAAAAACCGTATAGGCCAATGCGTTCTGACCAGCCCCGGCTCGGCCTGCTTCAACGGACTTGAGGCAGAAATGAAAATTGGCCTCGGCCAGGGCCCGCGCTTTTTCGGCGACGGCCATCAGACAGCGAAGAAACTCGGCAAAAGCCGCTACTGGCGCGTTCCCGTCATGGACGGCGAATTCGTCATTGAGGAAACTTGCAGCGTGACGACGGACGCCGTCGGCGGCGGCAATTTGCTCGTCATTGGCAAAGATCGCGCCGGACTTCTCGAGACAACCGAAGCGGCCGTTGCGGCCATCGCCAAAATCGATGACGTCATTACGCCCTTCCCCGGCGGCATTGTGCGCTCCGGCTCAAAGGTTGGCTCCAAGTACAAGGGCATGTTCGCGTCCACCAACGATGCCTTCTGCCCAACGCTGCGCGGCGCGGTCAAAAGCGCACTCGATGCCGACACCATAGCCGTTCTTGAAATCGTCATCGATGGCCTCACCTCCAAAGCGGTGGCGGACGCGATGCGCGTAGGTCTCAAGGCCATCACAGATATCGGCACCGCCAAAGGCGTAACACGTATCTCCGCCGGCAATTACGGCGGCAAGCTCGGTCAGCATCATTACCATCTGAAGGACCACCTCTCATGAGCGGGCTTACCTTTCGCCTCAAACCCAACCCCGGCGAGCGGCTGAACATCGCCGAACTCACGCCAAGCAAGCTTGCAAAGCTCTCGATGAGTGACATCGCCCGCCTCAAGGTTGGCATGGGTAAGACCCACATCACCGTTGGCGACGCGTTTGAAGTTTCAGGCACGACCGGCGAGACGGTTACGATCGAAGGCGCTGGAGCGCCGCTCGATTTCGCAGGCGCCGGGCTCGATGGCGGAACGCTGCGCATCAACGGCGACGTTGGTCCCTACGCGGGCCGCAAGATGTCAGGTGGCACTCTCGAAATTTCCGGTAACGCCGGAAATTATCTTGGCTCCGGCATGAGCGGCGGCACGATCCACGTCAAAGGATCGGCTGGCGATAATCTCGGCGGCGTTTTAAGCGGCGACCGCTTTGGTATGGCGGGCGGCACCGTCATCGTTGGCGGCAGTATCGGCGCACGCGCGGGCGACAAAATGCGGCGCGGCACTGTCATCGTGAAGGGCAAGACAGGCGATGGAACCGGCACGCGCATGATGGGCGGCACAATTTGGGCGGAAGGCGGAATGGGTCCGGCGCCCGGCTTTATGATGCGGCGCGGCACGCTTGTGGGCCCATCCGTTGAGCGGCTATTGCCGACATTCGCCGATTGCGGTGTTCACGATCTCT
>JAYSVT010000170.1:0-5359 GCA_043718455.1 Hyphomicrobium sp. | reverse complement strand
TGCACCTTCGCGCCGGGGATCAGCGCCGCCTTCAAGCCGGCCGTTGCGTTTCACGATCGTATGCGTGCCGCTGGTCATGGCGCCGTTCACAACCTCGTGGCCGTAAGTCTTAAGCATAAGGGATGGCCAAAAGGCGGAAGCGCCATCTTCGAATTGGAACACGGCGCCGTCGCTCCCGAAGTTCGGCAAAGCGGCCGCATCCTGTGTTGACAACTCCCAGTCGATCAAGGCCACAAGCATCTTGGTGACATAGAGGATGATGTTGCTGCCGCCGGGCGATCCGGTGACGATCTCGAGCGCGCCGGATTTGTCGAACACAATGGTTGGCGACATCGAGCTGCGCGGCCGCTTGCCGCCTTCGACGCGATTGGCGACAGGAAGGCCGTCTTTATCGACAGGCATAAACGAGAAATCGGTGAGTTCGTTGTTGAGCAAGAATCCAGCGGCCCATAGATGAGAACCAAAGGCACCTTCTATCGTTGTGGTCATGGCGACGGCGTTGCCGTGCTCGTCAACGATCGAGATATGGCTGGTGCCCGCGCGCTCTAGCGTCGCGTCGGTGCCGAAGGTGCGCTTGGCAAGACCGGGTGGCATCCCAGCTGAAGGCTTTGCCATAGCGCGGCGCAGATCGATAAGCTTGCGCCGCTCGTCGAGGTAGGCTCGATCAAGCAACCCCGAAGGGATCGACATGAAATCGGGATCGGCGAGATAGCGATTGCGGTCGGCGTAGCTGAGCTTTTGCGCTTCGGCGATAATGTGCAACGCCTGAGCGCTCATGACCGAGAAATGTCCACTGACACCTCCTAGGGGTTCGATCATTTGCAAAGTTTGAGCGATTGTCATGGCACCTGATGACGGCGGGCCCATGCCGCAAATTTTTCGGGTCCGATAGGAGAAGCAGACAGGCGCGCGGTCCTTGGCTTGATAAGCTTTCAAGTCCTCTCGTGTTAAGGCACCTTTCGCAATCGGCGCATCAGTTACGGCCGAGACAATCGCATCCGCTATTGGGCCGTCGTAAAACGCAGCGGCGCCGTTCTCGGCGATTGCTGTGAGGGTTTCGGCATAATGAGGATTTATGAGCAACGTGCCTGGTGCACGCGGCGCACCTGCTTCATCAAAAAAATAACTGCGGGCGCCGCTTGCAAATCGTTCCGGGCCTTCCGCCTTCAGAAGCAGGTGCAAACGCTCTGGCATGGCAAATCCGTCGCGCGCGAGACGGATCGCAGGCTCGAACAATTTGGCCCACGAAATTTTTCCATGGCGTTGATGCGCGAGCTCCAAGACGCGCATCAGGCCTGGTACGCCAACGCTGAGGCCAGAACGCACTGCGTCGTCGAACGCCATGGGTTTGCCGTCTCTCAAAAACCGGTCCGGCTTGGCGGCAGCTGGCGCCGTCTCTCGACCGTCGTAGGATTCGAGGGCTGACTTTGCTGCGTCCCAGTGCACGATAAATGCGCCACCACCGAGACCCGATGACTGCGGCTCGACAAGTCCCAGCACAAGTTGCGTGGCAATCGCGGCATCGACGGCCGAGCCGCCTTGCCGCAAGATCTCGCGCCCCGCCTCCGCTGCCAGCGGGTGAGCTGCCGCCACCATGTGGCGTGTTGCAACGCTAAGTTCTTTGGCCGTGTTCCCAGTTGCCGCTTCGGGGGCTTGCACGGGGTCTAGTGCCCAAACTGGCGCATGGGCTGGCGCAAAAAGCACGCAGAGCATGAGTGCAGTTGCAAAACGTCGAGCCATCTTTGCCTACTTGCAAAATTCCAACGGGACAAGTTGTCTAGCATCACAGAATAGAAATGAGAAATGAGGCCCTAGCGCTCAGGTCACACCCTCGGACATGCGTGTTACCAGATATGGAACTTAGGTCGCCACCAGAACGTTATACCAGGTGTTGCGGCTAACCACACGGATGGCACTTATGGACACAGATTTCACTCGCAAAGTTCAATTAACCCGCGAAGAATTTATGCGCCAACTCCCTGATGCGGTTGGTGGGTTGAATTATAGCAACACCGGTGACAACGTTGTCATCGGAGACGGCAGTAAACTCGTTCGCATCAAGTTGACTGACCTTGGGATTGACGAACTAGGGTCGCTTGATCTGCCTATGCAGCGCGTCGATTTCAGTTTCGAAGACATGTCTGACACCGAAGTTCAGAGTTTTATGGAACGATGGGACGAACATAAGCTGCGCATGGGCGGCTGACCCTTCGTGCTAGGTTTTTAATGAAAATCGCGAGACTTGGGGATGATGCGCACGTTCCTTGGATGGTTTGGGAGCGGGTGATGGGGCTTGGACTCGCGGGCAAAGCGCGGGTGAAGTCTTTTGTCATGGCTCGCCTCGTTTCCAGAATGGCTGCGTGCCGAACCTGGATCGGGGCGGAGCACCTCATCCGCGTTGGCGACCGGTACTTTCATATCCACCGCCCACTCGGAGAGACGCAGCAGCCAATCGCTGCGGTCGGTCAGTTTGCCTGAGACGATGTGGATGATATCTTCGTGGCGCTGGATGCGGCCTTCGATGAGGATCAGCCGCGCGGTCATGACGATCTTGCGATACTTCTCCAGCATATTCGGCCACACGACCGCGTTGGCAACACCAGTCTCGTCTTCAATGGTCATGAACACGACACCCTTTGCCGATCCCGGCCTTTGGCGTACGAGGATGACGCCCGCAACCGCGACGCGCGCGCCGTCTTTCAAAGTGCGCAGATCGCTGCAGGCGACCACGCGGGCTTGCCTAAAGTCTTCCCGCAGAAAACTCATCGGGTGCGCCTTGAGCGAGAGGCGCAGCGTCTGATAGTCATTCACGACATGCTCCGAGAGCGCCATCTCGGGCAAGACCACCTCAGGCTCCGCGCCGCTCTCCTGCGTTTCGCTCCAAGCAAAGAGCGGCAGCGGGGTTGCGGGCGTCAACGCCTTCACCTGCCAAAGCGCTTGACGGCGATCAAGCCCGGTCTTGGCGGAGCCAAGCTTCGCTTGGACCGAGCGGAACGCGTCGGCCGCCGCGAGCTTTTCGAGCGTTGCGTGTTTGACGCCAGCGCGGGCGGAGAGGGATTGGAGGGAGTCAAAGGGTACAGCACGCACCTCGACGATTCGGCGCGCGTCGTCCTCTCTGAGCCCGTCAATCTGGCGAAGGCCGAGGCGGAGGGCTGGTGATGGGGTCAGACCCGTCCCGCAGAAGGCGGGCAAGAATGGTGCGTCTGACCCCATGCCAGGAGAGAGCCGCAATGTGGGGTCAGACCCGGAGGGTCGGACACCGTTATCTTCCAGCGTCGAATCCCAATTGGAAAAATTGACGTCCGCTTCGCGCGCTTCAACGCCATGCTCGATTGCGTCGCGCACGATTTGGGCTGGCGCATAAAACCCCATCGGCTGGGAATTCAACAACGCACACGCGAACGCCGCCGGATAATGACACTTCAGCCACGACGACACATAAACAAGATGCGCGAAGCTCGCGGCGTGACTTTCGGGAAATCCATACTCGCCGAAACCCTTGATCTGCGAGAAGCAGCGTTGCGCGAATTCGGGAACGTAACCGCGCGCCACCATCTGCGAGACCATTTTTTCTTCCAATAGCCCGATCGTGCCACGCCGCCGGAAGGTCGCCATGGCTTTGCGCAGCTCGTTCACTTCACTGTCGGTAAATTTCGCCGCGTCCATGGCGATGCGCATGGCCTGCTCCTGAAATAGCGGCACGCCTTTGGTCTTGCCGAGGATCTGTTTGAGTTCGTCCGGGGGCCCGTGTTCGGGCGAGGGCGCGGGATAAACTTCCTCTTCCAACCCAGAACGGCGGCGCAGATAAGGGTGCACCATATCGCCCTGAATCGGCCCTGGGCGCACGATCGCAACTTCAATGACTAGATCGTAGAAGCATCTGGGCTTCAAGCGCGGCAGCATGTTCATCTGCGCCCGGGACTCGACTTGGAACACGCCAAGACTATCCGCGCGGCACAGCATGTCGTAAACGGCAGGATCATCGCGCGGGACTTTGGCCAGCGTCATCGGCAGATCGTGATGCTTTTCTAAAAGCTCGAACGCCTTGCGGATGCAGGTCAGCATGCCGAGCGCCAGAACGTCGACCTTCAACAGCCCGAGTGCTGCGATGTCGTCCTTGTCCCACTCGATGAAGGTCCGATCCGCCATCGCCGCGTTGCCGACGGGCACAACCTCGATCAGCGGCCCGCGCGTTAGAATAAACCCGCCGACGTGCTGCGAGAGGTGGCGCGGAAATCCCATCAACTCTTGCGTAAGATCGAGCACGGCAGCGAGCAGCGGGTCATTCGGATCGAGCCCCGCTTCGCGCACATGCTTCTCGGGCAGCGTGCCGCCTGAACGCGAGCCCCACACCATGCCGGCCAGCGCGGCGACGGTGTCTTCCGATAGCCCCATCGCCTTGCCGACATCGCGCACAGCCGATCGCGCGCGGTAGCTGATCACGGTTGCGGCTAAGCCGGCGCGGTCGCGGCCATAGCGGGCGTAAATGTACTGGATGACTTCTTCGCGCCGCTCGTGTTCAAAATCGACGTCGATGTCGGGCGGTTCGCGGCGCGATTCCGAGATGAAGCGCTCGAACAGAAGATCAACCTCTGTCGGGTTCACCGCCGTAATGGCGAGGCAATAACAGACGGCCGAATTCGCCGCCGAACCGCGCCCTTGGCAGAGAATATTACGCGCGCGGGCGAACGCGACGATATCGTGGACAGTCAAGAAGTACGGCGCATAATTGAGTTCTGCGATGAGCTTCAATTCGCGCGTCAGAGTGGCACGCACTTTGTCCGGCACGCCATCGGGGAAGCGGTGTTCGGCGCCGTCCCAGGTCAAGTCTTCGAGATGGGCATGCGCGTTTTTACCCGGCGGCACGGGCTCATCGGGGTATTCGTAGACGAGTTCGTCGAGCGAAAATCGGCAAGCCTCCACGATATCGAGCGTGCGCGCGAGCGCTACCTCGTGCCCCTTAAAGAGGCGGGCCATCTCAGACGGCTTCTTCAAATGCCGCTCAGCATTGGCTTCGAGTTTGAGACCCGCCTCGTTGATCGTCGTGTGTTCGCGGATGCAGGTCAGCACGTCCTGCAGCGGGCGGCGGTGGCTCGCGTGATAGAGCACGTCGTTGGTTGCGACGAGCGGCGTGCCGCAACGTTCAGCGATGGCTGCGAGTGCTGCAATCCTGGCGCGATCATCTCCGCGATACGTGTGCGACGCGGCGAGGTAGAGGGGGGATGGGGCAAGCGCGCGCTTCACTCGGCGAAGATCTTGCTCGAACGTCGCTGCGTGCGTCTCCCTCCCCCTTAATGGGGGAGGGTTGGGGTGGGGGTGGTGCACAGACGGCGCGGTATGTGGACACCCCCCACCCCAA
>JAYSVT010000169.1:0-1876 GCA_043718455.1 Hyphomicrobium sp. | reverse complement strand
GCAAGCCCCGCGAAGGCAGACGGACTGTCCAAACTCTTCCAGTCGGTCGGGCGGCGCTACGTGCAGTATTTCAATCACACGCACCAGCGCAGCGGCACGCTGTGGGAAGGACGTTACCGCGCCACCGTGGTGCATGCCGAGTATTATCTGCTGACGTGCATGCGCTACATCGAGATAAATCCGGTTCGCGCCGGCATAGTTGAGCACCCCGGCGACTACCCGCACTCCAGCTACCGCGCCAATGCCCAAGGCGAAGCCAACCCCCTGGTCACCCCGCATCGGGTCTATCGCCGGATAGCGTCAGAAGACGCTCTGCGGCAAGCGGCCTACCGTCAACTGTTCCGCACACAACTCAGCAAGGACGATCTCGAAACCATCCGCGCAGCCACGCACAAGGGCTGGGCGTTGGGCGACAACCGCTTTCGTGAAAAGATTGAATCACTGACCGGGCGGCGAGCGGCGCCGCTGCCCAGAGGACGTCCACGGCTGATCGAGGGCAAGGGAAAGTAATAATTCTTCAATAAAAACAAATAGTTACACCAAGGATTGAGGTAAATTCGTGTCTGACCCTATTTTTTAGGATCAAGTGCAAGCGGGGGCGCGGCACCAGCGCGGCGAGCCGCTGCATGAACTCCATCGGGGTGAGCACGATGTGGGTGACGCCGTTACGCCATGGGGTTTTGAGTTTCAGGACTGCGTTGCCGTCGCGGTTGATGCTCAGGCGTTCGTTTGAGATGGCCGGGCGCGTGATGTAGCGGGCGAGTTGTTCTATGCCTCGCCGATCATCGGCGGGGCAGCGCACCCCGGCGTGCAGGCGCTGGGACGTGCGACTGGGAGGCCCATGTCGAACGCACGTTTGCGCCAATAAATCCCAGGCGAATTTTTCTTGCCATGAAGTGTGCTCCTCGAAGCAATGTGGTGGCGTGATCATCCCCTTCGCGACCCGTCAGTCTGGACAAGCCCCCGCCGCGCGCACACAATAGAACGAACATTTGAAAGGATTAGAACATATGAACTCCGGATTCGAAGAAACTATGAACATACGCGGGCGTGGCATGCTCGCGGACGGCGAAGTAACGATGACCGGACAGGACCCCGTCTTTTCCGCGCGCTTCAAGATTGGCGAGACGACGGCGAACATCCTCGCCGGTATCGGTGTCGCAGTCACCGATATACACGAGATGAAGACCGGCAAGCGCCAGAAAGTCGCTATCGACGTGCGTCATGCGGCGGCCACCTGCCAGAGTTCGCAATACCTTAGCCAGCCCGCCGCAGGAGGCGGCTGGAAAGCGGTGCAGTCGTCGTCCATGCTGCATATGCGTAACATTACACAACCCTGGCAATGTAAGGATGGCCGCTGGTACCTGCCACATTTCAATCTGCCCCACCTGCACGACCGCGTGATCGGCGTGCTCGGCTGCGAATCCAACGCGGATGCCGTCGCCAAAGCGGTCTCAAAATGGGACTCGCACGATCTCGAAGAAGCGGTCGCCGCAGCGCGTGCCTGTGGCTCGATCGTGCGCTCCAATTCGGAATGGCTGGAACATCCGCACGGAAAAATGCTTGCGGGAAAACCGCTGGTCGAAATCACCAAAATCGGCGACAGCGACCCCATCCCGTTCCCCGAAGGCGACAGGCCGCTCTCGGGAATCAAGGTGCTCGATTTGACGCGCATACTCGCGGGGCCGATCGCGGCGCGCACGCTGGCCGAAAATGGCGCCGAGGTACTGATGGTCACGGCTGAGCATCTGCCGCAGGTGCCCGAGCATGTGATGGATACGAGTCATGGCAAGCGCAGTTGTTTCCTGAACCTTACCAAGACAGAAGACGTGGCGACGATCAAAAAGCTCGTGCGCAATGCCGATGTGTTCAGCCA
>JAYSVT010000168.1:0-17944 GCA_043718455.1 Hyphomicrobium sp. | reverse complement strand
ATATCGTGACAGAGGTCACAACGTCCGGCCTGCGCGGGCGCGGCGGCGCGGGCTTCCCGACCGGTATCAAATGGAAGACCGTTCACGACATCAAAACCACAGACCAGAAATACATCGCCTGCAACGCCGACGAAGGTGACAGCGGGACGTTCGCCGACCGCATGTTGATGGAAGGCGACCCATTCTGCCTCATCGAAGGCATGACGATTGCAGCCGTCGCCGGCGGCGCAACCAAAGGCTACATCTACATCCGCTCTGAGTATCCTCACGCCGTCAAGGTGATGCGCGAAGCGATCGACGTTGCGAAGAAAGCCAATTGGCTAGGCGACAAGATCCAGGGCTCGAAATATTCGTTCGACCTGTTCGTGCGCGTGGGCGCCGGCGCTTACATTTGCGGCGAAGAAACCTCGATGTTGGAAAGCATCGAAGGCAAGCGCGGCATCGTCCGCTTTAAGCCACCGATCCCTGCGATTGAGGGCCTTTTCGGCAAGCCGACGATCATCAACAACGTCATGAGCTTTGCGGCTGTTCCCATTATCCTCGACAAGGGCGGCGAGTTCTACAAGAACTACGGCGTTGGCCGTTCGCGCGGCACGCTGGCCTTCCAGCTCGCCGGCAACATCAAGCAGGGCGGCCTCGTCGAAAAAGCGTTTGGCGTGACGACGCGCCAGCTCATCGACGATTGGGGTGGCGGCACAGCCACCGGACGCCCAGTTCGCGCCGTTCAGGTTGGCGGGCCGCTCGGCGCCTACTTGCCGCAATCCAAGCTTGACGTGCCTATGGATTACGAAGAGTTTATCAAAATCGATGCCATGGTCGGACACGGCGGCCTTGTCGTATTCGACGACAGTGTCGATATGGCTAAGCAGGCCCGTTTTGCCATGGAATTCTGCGCGATCGAGAGCTGCGGAAAATGTACACCCTGCCGTATCGGCGCCCAGCGCGGCGTCGAGGTGATTGACAAGATTATCGCCGATGACAACCGCGGCAAAAATTTGGAATTGCTAGAAGACTTGTGCGTGACGATGACCGACGGCTCGCTCTGCGCAATGGGCGGCTTGACACCCATGCCGGTGATGAGCGCGATTAAAGGATTTCCAGACGATTTCCAGCGTAAGGCTCCGGAAAAAACGGTTGCCGAGGCTGCAGAGTAACAAGACACATTCGCCCGACTTCATCGCCCCACTTCATCGCATAGATGCGAGGATCTGCCCATGAATACCCACGTAAAGCCGATGACTCTCATTAAAGAGATCGACTACGGCACACCCAATTCAACGTCGACGAACTTGGTCACGCTGGAAATCGACGGCCAGGAAATTACGGTGCCCGAAGGCACCTCGATTATGAACGCGGCGATGCACATGGGCATCGCGATCCCGAAGCTCTGCGCTTCCGACAACATGAAGGCTTTCGGGTCGTGCCGCTTGTGTCTATGCGAGATCGAGGGCCGCAAGGGTACGCCCGCGTCCTGCACCACGCCTGTTGCACCCGGCCTTAAGGTCTCGACGCAGACCGATCGCCTCGCGAAGTTGCGCAAGGGCGTCATGGAACTCTACATCTCCGACCATCCGCTCGACTGTTTGACGTGCGCAGCTAATGGCGACTGCGAATTGCAGGATATGGCCGGCGCCGTCGGCCTGCGCGATGTGCGCTACGGCTACGACGGCGAGAACCATGTGTTTGCCAAGTCCCGTAACGGAGAAACCAACCACAGCTTCAAAGCTAAGGACGAGAGTAACCCCTACTTCACTTTCGACCCATCAAAGTGCATCGTCTGCTCACGCTGCGTTCGCGCATGCGAGGAAGTGCAAGGCACCTTTGCGCTGACGATCGATGGCCGTGGATTTGCTTCTCACGTCTCTGCCGGCATGGACGAGAGTTTCTTAGCCTCCGAATGCGTCTCGTGCGGCGCTTGCATTCAGGCCTGCCCAACGGCAACGTTGATCGAAAAATCCATCATCGAGCACGGCCAGCCCGAACATTCGAAAGTTACGACGTGCGCCTATTGCGGCGTTGGCTGCTCGTTTAAGGCCGAAATGCAGGGCGAAAAAGTCGTCCGCATGATGCCGCATAAAGATGGCGGCGCCAACGAAGGCCACTCCTGCGTCAAGGGACGCTTTGCCTTCGGTTACGCAACCCACAAAGACCGGGTCCTTAATCCGATGATCCGCGAAAAGATCACCGATCCCTGGCAAGCCGTGTCCTGGGATGAGGCAATCAAGTTTGCGGCCGATAAGTTCAAGGCGGTTCAGGCCAAGTACGGCAAGGGCGCCATCGGCGGCATCACCTCGTCACGCACCACGAACGAAGAAGTCTACGTCGTGCAGCGCATGATCCGCGCCGCCTTCAACACCAACAACATCGACACCTGCGCCCGCGTCTGCCATTCGCCAACCGGCTACGGCTTGAAGCAGACCTTCGGCGAGTCCGCGGGAACGCAAGACTTCAAGAGCGTCGATAAGGCCGACGTGATCATGATCATCGGTGCCAACCCGACCGACGGCCACCCCGTGTTCGCGAGCCGGATGAAGAAGCGCTTGCGCGAAGGCGCGAAACTCATCGTCGTTGATCCGCGCCGCACCGACATCGTGCGCTCGCCGCACGTCGAAGCCGATTATCACCTTCAGCTGCAGCCCTCGACCAACGTCGCCATCATGAACGCACTCTCACACGTCATCGCGACCGAGAACCTGATCGACCGCAAGTTCGTGGCGCGCCGCTGCGAAAAGGGCGATTTCTTCCGCTGGGAAGAATTCATCAAGCAGCCAAAAAATTCTCCAGAAGCCTTGGAAGCCATCACCGGCGTTCCGGCCAAGCTCGTGCGCGAAGCCGCTCGCCTGTTCGCAACCGGCGGTAATGGCGCCATCTATTATGGCCTCGGCGTTACCGAACACAGCCAAGGCTCGACCATGGTTATGGCCATGGCCAACCTCGCCATGGCAACCGGCAACATCGGCCGCGAAGGCGTGGGCGTTAACCCGCTGCGCGGACAAAACAACGTGCAAGGCGCGTGCGATATGGGTTCGTTCCCACACGAGCTGCCGGGATACCGTCACGTTTCAAACAATGAAGCGCGCGCCGTCTTCGAGAAAGAATGGGGCGTTAAACTCGATCATGAGCCGGGCCTGCGCATCCCGAATATGTTCGACGCAGCTGGCGACGGTTCGTTCCGCGGCATCTTCATTCAGGGCGAAGACATTGCCCAGTCCGACCCGAACACGCACCACGTCGAACACGCTCTGACGTCGATGGATATCGTCGTCGTGCAGGACCTTTTCTTGAACGAAACGGCAGCCTTCGCACACGTGTTCCTGCCTGGCACATCCTTCCTCGAAAAGGACGGTACGTTCACCAATGCCGAGCGGCGCATCAACCGCGTACGCAAAGTCATGCGCGAAAAGCAGGGCATGGCCGAGTGGGAAGTCGTATCGCGTCTCGCGACCGAAATGGGTTACTCGATGCACTACAAGTCCGCGTCCGAAATCATGGATGAAATCGCACGCGTTACACCGACGTTTGCCGGCGTCAGTTTCGACCGGCTCGACGAATTGGGTTCTATCCAATGGCCGTGCAACGATGAATTCCCCGAAGGCACGCCGATCATGCACGAGGAAGAATTCACGCGCGGCAAAGGCCGCTTCATGCTGACCGAGTTCGTGGCAACGGCGGAACGCGCCAACAAGAACTTCCCGCTTATTCTCACGACGGGACGCATTTTGGCGCACTACAACGTCGGCGCACAAACGCGGCGCACCGAAAACGTCGCTTGGCACCCGGAAGACATTCTCGAGATTCACCCGAGCGACGCCGAAATGCGCGGCATCAAAGACGGCCACATGGTATCGCTTGCGAGCCGCGTGGGCGCAACGTCCCTCAAAGCCAAAATCTCAGAGCGGATGCCGCCCGGCGTGGTCTACACCACCTTCCATCACCCCGTGACAGGCGCAAACGTCATCACCACCGAGAATTCGGACTGGGCCACAAACTGCCCCGAGTACAAGGTGACGGCGGTTCAAGTGACGGTCTCCAACCACCCATCCGATTGGCAGGAAGAGTGGGAGACGCGCGAAGTCGAGAATAAGCGCATCGGCAAGAAGAAGTTGGAGCCGGCCGAGTAAGGAGCGCCGATGAGGATGCGCGTGGCATGAATCTGATGCCGAAAGGGCTTCCTATTTCCTCATCCGGAGAGAACATGTGTTCGCAACCGGCGGCAGGTGAAGTCCGTTCGGCGGAGCCGGGCGTGCGCGACATTGTCTGGCAAGTGCCGGAAGAAGTGCCTGTGGCTCTGCAGTTCAACTCAGAGCCCTTCACCGTGATGATGGCGACGCCGGCTGACTTGCGCGATTTCGCGGCCGGATTTGCACTTGCCGAACGTCTCATCCAGTCTATCGACGACATCAAGGGCGTGCTCGTCATGCCGGTCGACAATGGAATAGCTGTCGACATCGCGGTGGCTGAAGGCGGACTTGACGCCACGCGCTTTGTACGCCGATCCATTGAAGGCCGCACAGGCTGCGGGTTGTGCGGGGTGGAAGATATTGCGAGTGCTATCAAACCGGTCCGCCGCTTGGATCGCGTTGGGTCTCCGTCAACGGACGCAATCTTGAAAGCGGCAAAAGAGCTGCCCAGCCGCCAGCCCATGAACCAGTTCAATCGCACGGTACATGGCGCCGCTTGGGTCGCCCCCAATGGCGATATCCAGTTGGTGCGCGAAGATGTCGGCCGCCACAACGCCCTCGACAAGCTGATCGGCGCATTATTCTTGGCTGGCACGGACGTCACTCAGGGCTTTGTTCTTATGACAAGCCGGTGCAGCTACGAGCTGGTGCAGAAGGCGGCCAGTGCAGGCATCACGGCGCTGGTCACGGTTTCAGCGCCGACCACTCTCGCGCTAGAGCTTGCTCGAAAATCAAACCTATTTCTCGCCGCACTGGGTGCCGGCGGGATTGTCGTCTTCAACCCTTAGCTTCAAGTCTATTACCGGCTCGCTATGAGCCAGGGAGAAAATCACGTGAACGACACCGACCTCATTCGTATGGCCAACCAGATCACTGCGTTCTTTGCCGCCTACCCGAAGACAGAAGCGGTCGATGGGATTGCAAAGCACGTGCACCTCTTCTGGGATCCGCGCATGCGCAATCAGCTCAAGGCTTATGTCGATAAGGGCGGCGCAGGTTTAGAACCGCTCTTTCTCGAAGCGGCGCACGACTACTTCAAAGGCCCAAAGACACCGGCCATTAAAGCCCAGATCATCAACGACAAGGCGCCCAACACCGGCGCCGAACCGAGTTCAACGCGCGGGACTTAAAACCCAGCGTGCATGAAACCCAGCGAGTATGACCGGCTCTCAATGTCTTGAAACCTACTGCGGCAAGCCTCGTGCGGGCCGCCTTGCGATGCGGCACCAGCGGGACTATGGGAGTGAACGCTGAATAGCCAAAGCTGGCGCTGCGTTGTCTACCGAGAGAAGGTCCCGCACATGACGTACGAAGCGCCGCTCAAAGACATGCTGTTCGTGCTCACGGAAATCTGTGAGCTTGATAAGATCAGCGAACTCCCCGGCTTTGCGGATGCGACGCCCGATACGGTCGAGGCCGTCCTCTCGGAGGCCGCTAAATTTACCAGTGGCGTTTTGAGCCCGCTCAATCATTCCGGGGACAAGGCCGGCGCCAAGCGCACCGAAACCGGCGTTAAAACCGCGCCAGGCTGGTTTGAAGCCTACGCCCAATTCAAAGATGGCGGCTGGAACGGCGTCGTATTCGAAACGGAGCACGGCGGCATGGGATTGCCATGGATCGTTGGCGCCGCGATCCACGAAATGCTCAATGCTTCCAACATGGCCTTCGCGCTGTGCCCGCTTCTCACCCAAGGCGCTATCGAAGCAATTTTGCTCAATGGCTCCGATGAACTGAAGCAAACCTACCTGCCCAAAATGGTTGCCGGCGATTGGACCGGAACAATGAACTTAACGGAATCCCAGGCTGGGTCCGACCTTGCGGCCGTTCGCTCCAAAGCCGTTCGCAAAGATGGCCACTATCTGATTTCGGGCCAGAAGATTTTTATCACCTACGGCGATCACGATCTGACTGAAAACATCATTCACCTCGTTCTCGCGCGCCTCCCCGATGCACCCGAAGGCGTCAAAGGCATCTCCCTCTTCGTCGTTCCTAAGTTCTTACCCAAAGACGACGGCACACCCGGCCTCGCTAATAAGGTCCGCTGCGTCTCGCTCGAACACAAGCTCGGCATCCATGCGAGCCCGACGGCAGTTCTTTCGTTTGGCGACAACGGCGGCGCGACCGGATACCTCGTTGGCGAAGAAAATCGCGGCCTCGAATATATGTTCGTGATGATGAATCAGGCGCGCCTTAGCGTCGGCATTCAGGGCCTCGGCGTCGCAGACCGCGCTTTCCAGCGGGCGCGCGCTTATGCGAATGATCGCATCCAGGGACGCATTATTGGCGACAAGTCCAGTGCGCTGAGGCCAATCGCGCATCACCCGGACGTGCACCGCATGCTCATGACCATGCGCACCAAATGCGAAGCCATGCGGGTACTCGCGTACACCGCCGCCCACTCTCTTGACCTTTCACATGCGGCACCTGATGCGGCGCTTCGCGTGCGCCATCAAGCCCGTCTCGATTTGCTCATTCCGGTTGTCAAAGGCTGGTGCACCGAAACTGCCTGCGATGTCGCGTCCCTCGGCGTTCAGGTGCACGGCGGCATGGGCTACATTGAAGAAGCCGGTGCCGCGCAACATTTCCGCGATGCGCGCATCGCCACTATTTACGAAGGTACCACGGGTATTCAGGCCAACGATCTCATCGGCCGCAAGATGCAGCGCGATAACGCCGCCGCTGCCCGCGCGATGATCGGCGAGCTGCGCGCAATCGAAACGGACTTGGGCGGCTATAGCGGCGCCCAATGGTCTGCTATGCGCGAGGCGGTTTCCAATGGGTGCAATTCGATGGCGCTTGTCATCGAATGGCTCATGTCGGAAGGTCGCCGCGACCCGGCCCGGGCGGCCGCCGCAGCCGTCGATGTCCTGCACCTCTTTGGCTTGGTGATCGGCGGAGCATTACTCATTCGCGGAGCGATGCGTGCGGCCGAAAAAATAAAAAGCGGAGCAGGGGATATCCCGTTCCTTAATGAGAAAATTGCGGCAGCCCACTATTTTGCCGGGCAAATCATGCCAGAGACAGGGATGCGGCTGGCCGCCATCCTTGATCCATCGGAGAGCGCCCTTGCCCTCTACCCGCGCTCCGGCTGAGCGGAGAGGACGGCAGACGCGTCACGGGAACCTCGAATTAAGGTTGAGCGGACCAGCGGGTAAAGTTTGTGGCCAGCGCCGAAACAACGGTTGAAACGCGGACAGGGTACTCTATGCGAAACCGGGCAATTTTTCTTCGATCTCCTCACTGGTCCTTGTAAACCTTGCGGCGTCCTGGCACAGTCCCCCGCCGTAAGACCTAGGCGATCGGTAGACGAATGCGTGAGGAATTCCGTGAAATGTCAACGGCCCTTGATTTCGCGCCGAGCCTTGGCGCCGACATTGTAAAAGCGTCTTGGCGCCGCTGTCTCGCCGATTATGGCCTTGACCGGGCCATGCGCAAGCCGATTGAACGCGTTGGCAACGCAACGGTGCGCGATCTGCGCGGCCAGATGGAAGACGTTCTGGTCGAATCCTCTCCTATCATAGATCGCGTGCGCCGCATCGCGGCCGACACCAGCAACGTCATACTGATCAGCAATTCGGACGGCATCGTCGTTACCAGCTTTGCAGACTCTAACGCCAGCCAGGAAGTAGCCCGCGAAGGCTTGGAATCAGGTTCCGTCTGGCATGAAGGGCGCGTTGGCACCAACGGCATCGGCACGTGCCTGATCTCGCGCCAGCCGATCACAGTCTACGGCGGCGCGCACTTCAACGAATCGTTCCGGCACTTCACGTGTTCGGCCGCGCCAATCTTTGGACCTGACGGCCGGGTCATTGCCGCGTTCGATATGTCGGGACGGGCCGTGCCAGGATCCAGCGACGGAAGTTTCGCTCAATACTTCGTGCGCGAAGCAGCCTCCCAGATCAGCATGATGCTATTCCGCAAATGGCACCGCAACGATTGCATCGTGGCGCTCGCAAACGAGCCGGACCCGATGCCGATGTCCGTGAAGGCACTCGTTGCAACCGACGAAGACGGCCGCATCTTAGGCGCCACGCAGGAGGCATTATCGTTCCTCGGCGTTCCCGATCTGAGCGATCTCGGCGGCAAGCTGATCAACGATCTTTGGAATGTCTCGTTCGGCGACCTGAAACCACTGAGCAAACACAGCGTCCGGATGAACAACCGCGACGGTTCAAACACGTTTGTTACCGCATTTCTGCCGAAGAAAAAGTCCGCTTCAAGCACTGGCCGCACCGCTCAAGCCCTTGATGACAAGCGCGCACGAAAAAATCTGGAGCCGCAAAGCCGTCCGCTGGACCGCGTGGCGGGTGCCGATCCTTTGATGATCCAAAACATCGGCCTATGCCGCAAGATCATTGATAAAGATATTCCGCTGCTCGTTCTGGGCGAAACGGGCGTCGGCAAAGATACGTTGGCGCGCGCACTGCACAACGAGAGTAAACGGGCTGAGAAACCCTACGTTGCGGTCAATTGTGCGGCGATCCCCGCAACACTCCTGGCCAGCGAACTCTTTGGTTATGCGCCCGGAACGTTTACCGGCGGCGTCAAAGGCGGCCGGACGGGAAAAATTCTCGCAAGCCACGGCGGCACGCTGTTCCTCGACGAAATCGGCGATATGCCTCTTGAACTGCAAGCCCATCTATTGCGCGTGCTTGAAGAACGAACAGTAACGCCGCTGGGCAGCGCAGACGCTATCGCCGTCGATATGAAGATCATCTGTGCGACCCATCGCAACCTGCCGGACCTCATCGCCAAGGGGCACTTCCGCAAGGATCTCTATTATCGCATCCGCGGCGCGCAGATTGTTCTGCCGGCACTGCGCGATCGCGCCGATATCGCCGAACTCATCGGTCAGATCGTCCGCGAAGAAGACGGCGCGGGCACGCCCCCAATCGAATTTTCGGAAGGCGTCATGGACCTTTTCCGGACCTATCCTTGGCCCGGCAATATTCGCGAATTACGCAACGTCATTCGCTATGTCTCGTCGCTGCACGCTGGCAAGCTGATCCTTGTTGAAGACCTCCCCGACCAGCTGCTCGATTATTCCAAAGAAGGTAATCCGCTGGCTCCACTTGAAAGCGCGGCCCTCCCCGAGCGGGAGACCGAAGGCAGAAACGACACACCAACCGGCACAACCCTGCTTGAAGCCAATGAAACGGCGGAACGGCGCCGTATCGTTGAAGTATTGCGCGCCAACAAGTGGAACGTCACAGAGGCGGCCGGACATCTCGGGATTAGCCGGGCAACGCTGCATCGGAAGATCCGAAGGTACGCGATCACGTCGCCTAACAATCAGAATTGAGCCGCCTCAGCCGGTTGCAGCGCCCAGGCAATCGGCAACAAAGCCTGCCAGCTCTGCAGCTATTCTGGCTGGGCCTGCATTCTCGCGTCCAACGAGTTGGGCCAACGTGATGTGCTGTTGCAATTCGATGTGCCGGTCGATTCCAGCGACCGTGTAAAATTCATTCAAAGCGTCGATTGCAGGTTTGAGATCGACATCGGCCATGAGAGCAACATGGCCGAGCACGGCAGCTTGGCGTGAGGGTCCCTCGCCGCCGATCAAGCGCCACCGCTGAGCGGTCCCGGCAAGTTTCTTACCTTGATAGGCAATATTGTAGGCACCGTCACAAAATGCACCGGGCACCGCACATACGTCAGCCGCGAGATCGTACCTGTGACGCAAAAATTCGATGACCGGTTGTACCAGCCGAAGGTAAGCGTCCTTGATATTGGGACTGGCCCCATCCAGACGAAACACCATCGAGAGATTGATCATACCTGGCGACTGGGGCGTCAGATCGCCGCCCGTGTCGCGTTCGTACACCGGGAACCCCCGGGCCGTCATCGCGGCAACCGCCTCTGTGAAGCCATCTCTGGACGGCATTCCTCGGGGCACGATTATGGATTTCTCGGTGCGCCAGACCAAAACTTGCGCGTTCCCCGGCGAAAGGCCGGACACGCCTGCAAGAAGTTCGCGTTCGCGCTGCTGCGCCTCTTCGAAGGAGACGACCCCAAGGAGCAATACAGAACTTGATGTGTCAGATTGCTGCGCAGCACAGTTTGGCATATGCGCTCATGCCATACCTTCAATGGTCTTGCAAAGATCGGTCAGGAAATCCCCGGCCGGCGCGCCATTCACCGCCCGATGATCAAAGGTCAGCGACAAGCCCATGATGGGGCGCGCCTCGATGCGCCCATCGACGACCCACGGACGCAGGGCCGTTTCGCCGACGCCAAGGATGGCGATCTGCGGTGCATTCAAAATCGGTGTGAAAAAACGGACGCGCGTCAGACCGATGTTCGAGATCGTGAACGTGCCGCCGGTCATTTCCTTGACGGTGATTTTGTTGATCTTGGAACGCTCAACGAGATCGCGCCGGGCTGCAACACGCTCAGCCAGCGATAGATTGCCGGCATTAAAGATCGCAGGTGCCATCAACAGGTCACCGGGCAGTGCCACGGCAACGGCGACGTTGAGGTCGGCCTTTTGATGTATTTCTGTGCCTTGTACAATACCGTTCATGGCCGGAAACCGGCGCAGCGACTGCACCACGGCGTCCACAATCAAATCCTCGACCGAAGCTTTCAATCCTTCGCCAAGTAGCCGTGCTTTCATGGCGGCAAGACCCGTCGAATCGCACTCGGCAAAATGCGTGAGTTGGGCCGTCGTCGACAAGCTTTCGAGCATCTTGCTGGCAATCATGCCGCGCATGGCCGTCAGCTTGATCACTTTGTCGGCCGGCACCGGAGCTGATCCAGGCGTAGATTCCGTCATGATGTGTCACCTTCAAGCAGTCTGGAGCGCCCTGCGGTTTCGAATCCGCAAATGCGCTCCAGGATTTTAAAATTCTCAGAGTTTGAAGCAAGCCGCAGAACGGCATGCCCGAAAGCACGTCAAGTAATCGAACCTATTTCACCGCCTTTAGCGACGACAGCTTCGGCCTGTTGAGAGATCTTGATCGTACCGCTCGCGGGCGCGCGAACTTCATGCTGCACTTTCTCGACCATGATTTCAGCAATGAGCTGACCTTCGCTGACCGTTCCGCCGTCGCCGACAAGCCACGTCGTGATGACGGCCTCTGTATCTTCTTCCCAGAGGTCGGCCGGAATTTTAACGGCTACCATGTTTCTAGGCCCTCTTCATTGCGTGGAAAGCATCGACGATTTTGTCCGGGTTGGGCAACGCAAACTGTTCCATCGGCCGGGCAAACGGGATCGGGATATCGGGATAAGCAACGCGCTGCGGAGAGGCCTTCAACACCCTGACGTCGCGCTCGGCAATCGTGGCGATGATTTCGCCGGTTAAACCGTAGCTTTGATAGTCCTCATCGACCACGATCAAGCGCCCGGTTTTCTTGACCGAGTTGAAGATCGTGTCACGGTCGAGCGGAACGAGCGTGCGCAAATCGACGACCTCGGCGCTGACACCTTGTGCTGCAAGTTTGTCGGCCGCTTTGAGGCCGTTGTGAACACCCATGCCGACGCCGACGATGGTGACGTCGGTCCCTTCGCGCACGATCGCCGCCTTGCCAAACGGGATCATGTAGGTTTCTTCGGGAACGTGCACCGTTGCCCCGGGCTCCGTCCCGAGCCAGCCCATGCCCTGAAGTCCTTTGTGGTACATATAGATGACCGGGCTATCGTCGCGGATGGCAGACACCATCAAACCTTTTGCGTCATAGGCGTTGCTTGGGCACACGACCTTCATGCCCGGCAAATGCGCAAAAGTGGCGTAGAGGCACTGAGAATGCTGGCCGCCGTCGCTGTATCCGCCGCCCGTTGACGTCATGAGCACGACCGGAACTTTGACGTTGCCGCCCGAGAAGTAGATGTTCTTGGCCATCAAATTGTATATGGCATCGAAGCAGACGCCGAAGAAATCGACGAACATCAGTTCGACCACGGGCCGCATTCCGTCGGACGCCGCGCCGACTGCAGCGCCCATGAAGGCTGTTTCCGAAATCGGCGTGTCGCGAATGCGTTCGGGACCAAATTCCTCGATCAACCCGCGCGTGTTGCCATACACGCCGCCGAGCTGTCCGATATCTTCGCCCATGACGAAGACGCGCGGATCGATGCGCATTTCCTGAGCAACAGCCTCAGCCATCGCTCGTGCAATGGTGACGCGGCGCTCGTTCTGTTGGGGCTTTACTGCTGTTGCCGTCGCGGTTGACATGAGTGCTCCTCCCAGGGAGTAAATTTTTGTTTTTTCTGAAGTCTTGAAGGCGTTTGAAACGCCGGGACGGGGACCGCCCCAGCTCAATAACTTGATTAGGCGAAGACCTTTTCCATCGCTTCGGCAGGCGCGGCATACGGACTCTGCCGGCCGAATTCTATGGCTTCGTCAACTTTCGCCCGTGCGCGCGCGACGATGGCGTCGTTCTCAGCTTGCGTCATGCCGTCCTCGGCCATCATGCGAGCCTTCATCGCCGGGATGCAATCGCGGGCGCGCAGCGCGTCAAGTTCACCCTTGGGCCGGTAGCCTTCGGCGTCGCCCATGAAGTGGCCGGCTAGACGCGAGGTCTCGATTTCAATAAGCGATGGTCCATCGCCGCGCCGTGCCCGCGCCACGCATTCTCCCGCCACGCGGAAAACTTCGTAGGGGTCGTTGCCCTTCACCTGATAACCAGGAATGCCATAGGCTTGGGCGCGCACGGCATTGTCCGGAACGGCGGTGGACGCTTTCTTGGAAACGGATATGCCCCAAGCATTGTCTTCGATGACGCAGATGAATGGGAGTTTCCACACTGCGGCAAGGTTCATCGCTTCGTGGAACGCGCCCTGGTTCACCGCGCCCTCGCCAATGTAGGCAACGGCGATTCCAGGCTTCTTCTGCATTTGGCGCGACAGGGCCGCACCAACGGCGGGTCCCATGCCTTGTGCGATAATGCCCGAACAAGCAAAGTTCACAGCCGGATCAAAAATGTGCATGTGGCCGCCGCGGCCGCCGCTGAGACCGGTCTTCTTGCCGAAAATCTCGGCCGTCATTCTCTTCAGATCGACACCTTTGGCAATGGCGATGTGATGCGGACGGTGCGTGCCGGTCACGGTGTCTTCCGGCGTCAAGTGCGCGCAGACGCCGACGGCACAGGGCTCCTGCCCGTTCGACAAGTGCATTTCTCCGGGGATCGGGCCATTGGCCATATTGAACACCGGCTTCTTGCCCTCAAGATAGATCTGTTCGATCGTTTCCTCGAAGAACCGGCTGACCACCATATTTTCATACATCCAGACCTTTTGGTCCCTCGTTGGCTGCACGATCAACCTCCTCCTCGTTTTTTTGACGTCTGCGTTTTCTAAGCAGCCCGGCATGGTTATATGTTGCGTAAGAGTTAAGCATTGAGCGTGCCAAAATGCGAGGCAGAACTCTGCCGATTTTTCCGGCTTGAATTCAGGCATTTGCGCACAATCTTGAGCCACTAAATCGTTACGTGTGTCGCGATCATGTTTCACCTGTAGCGACGTGTCTTTGCCACATGCGCATCAGTTGGGCGACGGGCAGTTTATTTTAGAGTTTGCTGCCTCCTGACCGCATTTCACTAAGCCGCCACCGCTTCTGTGATGCTGAGCAGCGCCGGCGCTTGTATGACACGCGCGAGTTTCAGTCCAGCGCGTTGGAATAGTGCCGCGAACTCTTTCTCCGTTCGCTCAAACCCGGGCAATGCCGACATCATCAACACGTCCAGTAACTTTCCGCCGTGAGGATCGTTACCGGGCGGGATAACGCAATCGAACACCAGAACGCGGGCTCCAGGGTTCATCGCCTTTCTGATATTCGACAAAATCGTCACGCAATCCTCGTCCTTCCAGTCGTGAATGATGCGCTTAAGCAGATAAGCGTCGCCACCGGCGGGCACGCTCTTGAAGAAGTCGCCTTCGACGCAAGTCCAACGGCCCTTCTCCTCATTGACGCGTGCGTCCTTGAGTACAATCGCCTCGTCGAAGAGGACTCCCTTTGCTCCAGGAGCGAGCTTTAGAGCCTCGACCAACAGGCCGCCGTGGCCACCGGCAACGTCGATGATCGTGTCGATGCCCGACCAGTCATAGGCACCAGCCAGCGGCGCGTTTTCCATATCCGAAAGGCTCGACATGCCGCGATGGAAGGTCTCGCCTGCTTCCTTGTTCTTCTTGAAATACTCGAAAAACGGAGCACCAAAGATCGGGATCATGCCGTTCTCGCCGGTGCGAACCACATCCTGAAGTTCCCCGGTCGGTTTCCAGAAGATGTCCTGGGCGCACATCAGCACCGCGTGATGCAAAGTGTGCGGCAGGCTGGTGCGCATAAGATCGGCGGCCGGCGTGAGGTGCCAGAGCCCTTTTTCGTCCTCACGGAAGACGCCGCAACTCGCAAGCATGCGAAGCACGCGATGGAGCGACTGGGTGTGAACTCCCGCTTCTTTGGCGAGTTGCTCGATGGATTTCGGGCCTGCTTCGAGTTTATCGGCAATTTTGAGCTTTGCCGCGCAGGCAAGCGCACCCGTCTGAATGTAGCCGAACATCATATTAATCAAGGTCATCCCTGGATCTTGAGACATAAGAATTTCCTCCGGTTCGCGCTCTTTAACGAGATTCATTGGATCGTTTCGCCACGGCTAACGATCAATTCAGATGTTCGGCCGAGGTGGCGGTTTAGCGCACAGGTTCTGCAATCTATTCGCAATCGTTTCGATTGTTCCGGTAGCTAAGGGTTGCCGAAAAACGAACCCGACCACGAGATGGGCAATAGTCTGTATCGGGGGGATTCGACGACTACCATTTCGCCCCAAGGCGATTTGCTTGCCTTTTCTAGCCCCCTGGAGCCACGCAACTGCAGTCGCGCGGGGCCGTCACCGGCGCAGAGAAAATTCAGGCACAGCGTTGTTACGCCTATTTGTACTGTGGCCTCAGCTTAGCTGCTTTGGACCCAGCCAAAGCTGCAAACGGCATCACGACCGTTTCGTCGGTGTCCAACAGACCGTACCTTACGCGCTGAGATAGCAGTGCTGCTTCAGTGCGGTTCCGGCACTTTGCCAGCTTGAATATCGCCGACACATGGGCCTTGACGGTGGACTCGGCAACATTGAGTTCATGTGCGATAGCTTTATTGGACAAGGCTTTGCCGACAAGCAGGAAAACCCGCCACTGCTGGGGCGTGAGATTCCACATTGGCGTTACGGCCGCCGAGTGGGCAGGCCGGGTTATTGCATCGAGTGCCAAGCCCGATGCCGGACTCTCCTTTGCTTCACTAAGTGGCAGGGTGGCCGGACGAGATGCATAGAGCCGGGCGTCTGTCATGATCCAAATCCATCTTGGTTTCGTTGTTTCGGATGTTATGCGTTTGTGTCGTTCGCTTGCTCGCGTGAACTTATCGACGCTCGTCCTTCACTAGAAATTCCGAGTCTGTTCGTTACAACGAGCCACGAGCAAAGAACTTTAGTCGTATTCCGACTGGCAAGTGCCGTGCCAAATGATTTCGATATGATGTTGCCGGCTTTATCAAACATGCAACGTCGCGACTCTGCGACAGCCGTCGCATGCAACGCAGTTGTGCACCGCCGCAGCGACAGTTTTTGGCTGGGCCAGCCACACGACGGCGTGCTTTCTCACCCGGCGGTTGAGAGATGTTCGAATAAGCGCATTTTTTAGGTGTTTCAGGCTGGAATGGCATCCGCCAATTCGCGCGATCGCGCCCAGCTTACCCAGCAGCGCTTGCAACAAGTGTCTCAGGCGCTTCATGAAGTTGTCGCAGCGGCGCAACGTTTGAACTGTGCTGCAGATGCTCAGCGATTGCCAGAATGTGGCCTATAGGAAACAATTCTCTGCAAGGCGGCGCAAATCATTGCCAATCTGAGATAGTGACGGCAAACACCATTACCGCATCGCGCATCGCTTCAACAATCTGATGTCGCTTTGGATTTCAAGTTATTGCAGTGCATTAGGCCAGATCAAATTTCTTCTCAGTGTTGGCCGGGCCGAGTGCCTGCGCTGAATTAATGGCACGCGCCTTGCTCCTTATTATAGCAAGGGGCCGATTGCGTATGTTTGTCGGCCCTGGACAATACCCAAAAATAACAGGGAGGAACACGGCGCCATGCTTCACGATCTCTCCATGATTGCCGCAAGGCCGTCAGCTTTCACTGCCCCAACACGCCGGCAGCTGCTCACCTCGACCGCAATGGTCGCGCTGACAGCCGGCATGTTGACGACACCGTTCAGCCGCCATGCGGTTGCAGCGGCGTCATTCAGCGCTGAGCAAAAGCTCGCATTGCTGCGCATCGCGCGAGATGTTTACCCGCACGAAACGCTGCTCGATAACGGTCCCTATCAGGCTGTGGTCGATGCCATTCTCGGCGAAGCCGACAAAGACGAAAAGGTTGCGAAACTCGTGACGGACGGCCTTGCCGACGTCGATAAGCGCGCGCAAGCGACCTACAAAACTAATTACGTCAGCGTCAAAGAACCTGAGCGCCGCGAAGGTATTTTGCGGTCGATCGAACTCACCGACTTCTTCCAGAAAATCCGCGGCGGCTTGTTGTTCGGATTGTACAACAACAAGGCCCTTTATCCGAAATTCGGCTACGACGGATCGTCCTGGGAAAAGGGCGGTTTCGCGAAAGATCCGAGCTTCGGCAAAACTGACTGGTTCTGAGCCTCAGGGAAGGAAAAACAACAATGGCAGCAGCAAAATTCGATCTGAACGACGACGGCCTTGTCGTCATTGTCGGATCAGGAGCGGGTGGTGGCGTAATGGCCCACGAACTCGCCGCAAAGGGCATTAAGTCGGTTGTTCTTGAAGCCGGCAAGACGCTCTCTCTCGACGACATCGAAAACGACGAATGGGCGATGTTCATGAAGATCTCTTGGCTCGACAAGAGATACTCTGGCGGCACCTGGCATGGCTCCGTCAATCACCCGAACTTGCCGGCTTGGATCGTCAAGGGCCTCGGCGGCTCAACCGTCCATTGGGCCGGCGTTTCGATCCGCTATCAACCGCACGAATTCAAGATGATGGAAACCACCGGCGGCATTGCCGGCGCCAACATCGCGGACTGGCCGATCAGCTACGACGAGTTGAAGCCCTTCTACGACAAGGCCGAACTCAGAATGGGCGTGACCGGCGACGTGACCGGCATGCCGCATCTGCCTTGGAGCACGGACTTCAAAGTCCTAGCGGAAGGCGCGCGGCGCATCGGTTACAGTAAGTTGACCGCGGGCCCCATGGCTATCAACTCGGTTGAACGCGATGGCCGTGCGGCCTGTCAGCAGATCGGTTTCTGTATGCAGGGCTGCAAAATCGGCGCGAAGTGGTCGACACTTTACTCCGAGCTGCCTCGAGCGGTCGATTCCGGCAACTGCGAGATCCGCACCAATTGCATGGTGCTCAAGATCGAGCATGACGATACCGGCAAGGTCACGGCTGTTGTTTATGCCGACAAAGACGGCAAGCAGCAGCGCCAGAAAGCCAAAGTCGTCTGCGTCGCTGGGAACTCGATCGAGAGCCCGCGTCTGTTGCTCAACTCGGCTTCGAGCAAGTATCCGGATGGTTTGGCGAACTCTTCTGGTCAAGTCGGCAAGAACTACATGACCCACATGACCGGCGGCGTTTATGCCATCATGCCCGGGAAAGTGCACCAGAACCGCGGCACGCAGGTAGCGGGTATCGTGCGCGACGAAGCCCATCACGATGCCAAGCGCGGCTTCGCGGGCGGTTATACGCTCGAAAAGCTCACCCTGGGCCTTGGCTTCCTATCGGCCTTCATGGTCCCGGGACCGACGGGTTGGGG
>JAYSVT010000167.1:0-1882 GCA_043718455.1 Hyphomicrobium sp. | reverse complement strand
TGTTTTTTGGCGATGCTGCTGCGGGGTGAGATCCAGCGGCGCGCTTTGGTTCGAACTGTCCGGAATCGACAGGACTGCGCAGAGCAATTCCAACTCCTCGGTGGACGGCGCTGACGCGGCAATCAGCGCTTGCAGTTTGCCGAACCGGGTCGCAGCGGGGTCGTCCAATTCGATCCCGGCAGCCGCTGTCAAATGGCGGATTACTGGATAAAGCGGACTGTTGGTGTGTCGCTCGGAACAGAAATAGCGCAAGCGGGCAATCGCCATGCCGTCAGTGAGTCGGCCAAAGGCGTGCATGAGACGCGATTTTCCCATGCCCGCCTCACCGCTCAGCAGCACCACTCTTCCACCGCCCCGACTTGCCTCTTTCCAGTGAGCGCCCAGCCGTACCAACTCGTCATCGCGGCCGATCAGAGCCGTCCGCAATGCCGATTCCGCCACATCGACGCGGGTTTGCTCCTCAATTTCCCCGATCACCTGAAACACAACCATGTGCTTTGACACGCCTTTCAGCGCATGCGTGCCCAGCGAATTGCAGTGGAAATAGCCGTGCGCCAGGCCATGGGTGGCGGCGCTGATCAAAATCGCATTCGGCTCAGCCAGGGCCTGTATCCGAGCCGCAATGTTCGGTGTCTCCCCTATCGCAAGGGTTTCCCGCCGGCCATCGCTCCCCATCTCCCCGGCAACGACCAGACCCGTGTGTATGCCGACACGAACCGCCAGCCTCACACCCCGCTCGACTTCAAGCCGTGCACTCAACCGTGCGGTATCGGCAAGAATCTCGATACTCGCCCTTACCGCACGTTGCGGATCATCCTCGTGCGCCCGCGGAAAGCCGAAATACACCAGAATGCCGTCGCCCAGGTACTGCGCAACCTGTCCATCAAACCGGCTGACTGCGGCGGCGCACGTTGCCTGGTACTCACGCAAAACCTCACGCAGATCCTCTGGGTCCAGCCGCTCCGAAAGGGCAGTTGAACCGACAAGATCGCAGAACACAACCGTCAGTTGCCGGCGCTCCGCCTCGCTCGCGCCGAGATGTGGCACTACTTCTGGCGCAGCCCGCGCAAGCGAAGCGCCGCAATTTCCACAAAATTTGAATCCAGGAGGCGCCTCGGTGCCGCATTGCGGGCATCCGAAAACAAATGGCGCGCCACACGCGATGCAGGCAGTCAGACCGGTAGCGCTCTCGGCGTTACAACGCGTACAGCGCATTCTCCAGCCTCCCGTTCCTGACGTTGGCTTTGAAGCGGTAACCCTGCGCTTGGCGCACGCCACACCCAACGGTCTGCCTTCCGAAATCGGTACCAAGGATAGGCGACATATGAACTATCAGGACGCGACTCCTTATCGGCTGGCGCAGAAAAAACGACTCAGCCGGAACCGCCTTAGAGCGAATGGCACTTACTTTAGGCTCGCGGCGGTAGAAGCGGCGGCACAAGTGTTTGAAAAATATGATGAAAAAAGAGGCGATCGGCTTAAAGCAAGTGCCATTCGCCTTAGAGCGCGATTGAACTCTTTCACTCTGGGCGCTCGAAGCCAATTTCGACACCGATTATGCACTGGCCCTAGCGTGATCAAATCTCGCACTGACCTGTTTGCCTCCGATATTTCTGTTTACCATGTCTTGCAGCGAGCTAGTTTCGGCAATTTGACCCACGCCGTATCGGGTTAATGTGCTTTCATTGAAAATGTTCTTTGACAGGATCGGATTTGTCAGCGCCTGCGTAAAAGCATCGAGCGCGACCATCCTCAGCAAAAGGCTTCCGAACAAGATGCCGTCCGTGGCCTCCTCTGCAAACAGTCCGACGACGAATTCGAGCTTTCCGACGTCACCATAGAGTTCCTTTAGCCTTTCTTGCAGCGTGGTGTCGCTGGTAAG
>JAYSVT010000166.1:0-5392 GCA_043718455.1 Hyphomicrobium sp. | reverse complement strand
GAGTTTAGACGCTGTTCTATTCTTCTCTTCCTCAGCCGCTAACGTAGCGAGTCGCTGCTTCTCTGCCGCAGATTTTTCGCCAGGCAATCGTTTATCCTCTACCGCCAACTGCGCCGATTTCTTCTTTGCGGCAACATCTGCCATGCGCTTTATTTCGTCGGTCTCACGGTGCGCGTCCGCCGTTGTCGTGTTGGGCCGCGAATTCGGATCGAATGCCGTCACAATACCGCTGTCAGCCGCCTGAATAGTCGGTGGTTTGGCAGGATCGGACACCACCATCTGCACCCCAAAGTACGACCCAATACCGAGCAACGCAGTCGCAATGGCACCGCCCGCAATTTTTCCCCAAGGCTTTGGCGCATCGCGCGCGCGGCGAACCGCCGTGATGGCCTCGATAAGCTCAGAGATGTCACGGCCAAAACGCTCATGCGTGACATCGTGCTTTTGATAATGCACCAGATCGCGGATATCTTCAGGCAGCGCCTCGGCCCGCGGCAGCGGCGCCAATTGCGTGTCGCGCCCGACCCGCACCGGGATCACCACGATCCGGTTTTTAAGCGCGCCGGCTATCTCTTCCCGCACGTAGTCGCGCTCGCTTGACGCTGCCCGCGCCGTCAACAGCCCCATCCAGCGTGATCCCATGACCGCGATGAGCACATCACAAGCGGACAGCGCCTTGGCCAATTCTTCGTCGAAGCGCTGGCCCGCCAGCAGATTATCAACGTCCATGAATATGTTGGACTTGCCGAACTTGGCGGCCAGTCCGTCGCGCACACGCGCTGCGGCCGACGGGTCATCGTCCCGCCTGTAATTGATAAAAATCTTGCCCGCCATGCTGGTCCCGCCGCCCCGCAGTCAATTCCCAGACCAACTAGAACCATAGAAGAACGCACACTGTCGAGTTCGAACATGTTTGCGTTGCGAAATAAAGATCAGGGACGCCAATGCGCGAGAACGAAAGGCGCACTACTGATGAGTTGCAAACACTGGCTGGGTTGGTCTATTTTCTTCCGGTTCAGTGAGCCGCGTAGCCGGGGGCATTCTGCGATGGTGTTTAAGGTATTCATCTGCCACGCTTACGATCACCGGGAGATCTATTCTGATCTCGTGACCAAGCTAAATGATGCGCGGCACTTTGATTGGCGCAATGTCTCGATACAATACGACATGCGCTTTGGATCGGCAGACGACGAAGTGGACGATGCTGGATTACGAAGTGAAGTTGGAAAGCGCATCGCCGAATGCGATGCCTTCTTGGTTTTGACAAAGCCGATCGTAGCGCGGCGGCGGTGGTTACAGTGGGAGATTGCGCGGGCCAAAGAACTAGGCAAGCCCATAATCGGCATTGCTCGGCGAAAGAACGACAGGGTTTCCTTACTTGTCCGGCAAGAGGCGATTGACATCGTCGACACATGGCGCAGTGACCACATCGCACATGCGATAAAGGGCTATGTTGCCGAGTATAGGTCGTTGAACAAGACGTCTCCTGTTCTTGCAGCACTTCCGCCACTTCCGGAGGAAGTCAAAGATGAGGAAGTAACGCCAGAGCCGACGCCCTTAGCGCCCGATGAAATCGCAGAAGTTGAGCCACCTTCCCTGTCCAACTCCCCGTTTTCGGTGAAACCGAAAGATGTACTTTTCGGGGGCAGGAATCCGCTCGAAGCAATGTCAATGCCTGCTGGGCTCGTCAAGCGCCCGCGCTGGTGGTGGCCGTTCGCCACTAAGCGCCAATGATGAATTGAGCGGTCAGCGCGATCCTTGCCGCTAAATATTCGTTTACCAAGTCCGTAGGAACGTTGCCCCACAGACCGCAATTGAGGTCTTTTGTTCATCAATTTTGCCAAGGTCACGGGTATGTTGACCGCATGATTACCATTGGCGTCACAGGCCATCGCCCGAACCGACTGAAGGTTTCAGAAAAGAAACTTGCCGCGCGGGTGCGATCAATTTTGAAGGCACTCATCAAGGCCGCACCGAGGAGCGATGCGTCTGGCACGTCGCCGCTCAACATTGTTTCTCCGCTCGCGGAAGGCACCGACCGCATCGTCGCGCGAGAGGCTCTGGCCCTTGGACAGAAACTGACGGCTGTTACTCCGTTCGCCACGCGCGAATACGAGAAGACTTTCTCATCGCCCGAAGCGGCTGTCGAGTTCAGAGCGCTCTGGAAGGCGTCAGCGGAGCGGGTCAATCTCAAGGGCATCGCAAAGCGTCCCGAAGCCGCCTATGTCGCCGTCGGCAATGTGACTTTGACGCGGTGCGATATTGTTTTGACCATCTGGGACGGTAAACCAGCAGCCGGTCGCGGCGGCACGCCAGAGATTTTGCAGAATGCGCTAGAGTGGGGCATTCCGATTGTTTGGGTGAATGCCACGAAAGACATTGATATCCGCGTGCTGGTATCCACATCGCGCGGTGGAGAACTGTCAGTTTTGGCGCGACGTCGCGGGCGATTGAGTTTTAATGATTGGATGGGGTCAACGGTCGGTATGTGACTTGGGGGATGTTGTGGCTAAATCTTACTACCTGTTCATTTCCCACTCGTGGGCGCAGCGCGGACTGTATCGAACACTTATCGATTGGTTCGTTGACTATAGTCACTTCTCGATAATCGATCTTTCGGTCCCTCGGGAAAGGCAGCTTCCGGGTGGTGAAAAAGAAATAGAGAAGCAAATCTCGGGGGAGATTGCCAAAGCCGATGTATTTCTCGTAGTCAATAAGCCAGCGGTGTCTCACGGCGTATGGTTGAACTTTGAAGTCAACGAGGCATGGAGACTTGGTGTTCCCGTTCTCTCAATTCTGCCGCAGAAAACAAAAAATCCTAGGACGTGCACTTTAGTGAACGACCTCGCAGATGCCGAAGCGAATTAGAATTCGCACTCTGTTGTTCAAAAAATTCGTGAACTGGCCAAGAAGAAAGATCAGATAGCCAAATCGCGGTTGCGAGACTGATCCTCGAAAGTATGGCTCACCGGATCGCTGGGAGGCCGCGACAGGAACCACGCCGTATGTTCGGCCTCCAAGATCTGTCGGGCTCCTTGATAGAATTTCTTGACGGCCTCCAGATCGCCAGCCGCCGCACGCACCTGGACATGGTCCTTCTGTTGTCCGAGATATTCGCATAGACGCCGAGCGGTCAGAGAATAGAGCGCCGCGTTGCGCTCGTCCTGCTCAAGCATGGAACGCGCAGTGGCATGTGCGAGTATGCTTGAAGCCATTGTGCCAAGACCAAGCTGGGCGCGGCTCAGATCGCCCCACGAAAACATCGCGGCAATATCCAGCAATACTGGTGGAACGGGCAAGCCGAACGCATTTGCTAATTGAACAAGCCCAATTGCGCCCACTAGGATCGCAGCAGCAATCAACACATAACCTGTGATACGCAACGGAGAGCTTCGCTTGGCAGCCTTGGCGTGCTTGGCGCTCGCTTTTTCGAAGTAGCGCAGCTGATCCTCAAAGTGCGCCTGCATCACGCAGTTGAACTTTTGGGTCGTCAACACTCCCTCGTCATAAGCGCCCGAGGGATGCGTATTCAGGATCGCGTCGAATATTTCGCCCCGCTTTTTTTCTGCTTCCGCGCGCGACCGCATCCACTGATCGACCGGCCGCCTACGTCCGAGCCACTATATGGCGCCAAGGGTGCAGAACAGGGACAGCGTTTGAAGTGCGCCCACCACAATTCTGGGAGCGCCGTCAAGATACCGATCCAGCGGCAGCAAGAGCAACGCGCCAACAAGCGTACCAAACGTCGTCGCGCGAAGGGCCGTCCTGGCGGCCCGGCGATACAGCGATTGCGCTTTCAATGCCGCCACATCCGCGCGCTCGAATTCGGCGAGCCTCTCTTGGACAGCGTCACTTTCGGCCACAGCACGAATTGGTGCCGTCGCAACAACACTTGCCAAGTATTTATCTATTTCAATGCGCTGGTATTGGGGCACGCAGATGCTCGTTGGCCGCTTGATATCTATGGGTAGAATGCTACTCGAAGTAACGGCTCTCGGAGCCGCCAGATTTCGCCGACATAGTTCAATAGCGAAACGCGTGACATACGGGCAACGTTACGCAGAGTGAACGGCAGCTCAACATCGCTGGAGGACGTGATTGCGGTGCGTCATCAGCGATTGCCGCCGCACAGTAAGATTGCAACACTGACCATCGTGGCAGACCGGAAATATCGGTTTAGTCTCACTCATTAATTTAAGGGCCGTTTCAGAGGTAATTCGACAACTAGGCACCTAAGTCATTGCGGCCCAGCCTACAAGAATGACTTTTGAATTCGTCAACTTACTCGTTTGCGTTGATCGCAAAACAAAATTGGGCTAGCAGGCGGGGCGCCATGAACATTCGAAGGCACGTCCTTCATACCTGATTTTTCCAGTTGAGTTCCTTGTCCAGGGTCCTCCGCGCATTTTCGCTGTTGGCACGCCACCGGATTCCCGCAAGACTCAATTGACAAGTCCTTGCGCACGCTACCGCGCGGCCGTCGCCTTCCCGGTCCAAGGATTGAAAACGGCGACACCTGCCGCTTCAAATTCATCGACATTGCGCGTTACGACAGTCACATCATGATGCGCCGCAGTTGCTGCAATTAGCACGTCGGGATGTGAAAATGTGTGACCGCGTTTGCGGCCATCTTCGATGATGAGCCGCCACTTGAGTAAAACATCCTCATTGAGTTCCAGAATCCGGCCATCGAACATGGGGCGCAATTTGTTGTCGAGCCAAAGTGTCAGATCAGAGCGCCGCGCCGGTTCAGTGACGAGTTCGATGCCAAAGCGGATTTCGGCAAACGTGACAGCGCTGACATAGAGACTATCAAGCGATTGTCCGGCAACGAAAGCCGAAACCTTGCGGCTCGGACTTGCACGCCGCAGTTCTGACAGCACGTTGGTATCGAGCAACCAGCCGCTCACAGGTCAACATTCCGAACCGGACCACGGACGCGGGCATGATCAAACTCAACGTCCTTGAGTGGCGATGACGCCAGCAGTTCGACAAGCATCTGGCCTGAGCGCTCACCGGTCAGGCGGGTATACTCATCTTCGGACAGCACGACGACGCTGTCGCGCCCATGAACCGTGACATGTTGCGGCCCGTGCGTCTGCGCCCTGCGGACAAGCTCCGAGAACCGGGCTTTGGCTTGTTGCAAAGCCCAGCGTCCGGATCGGGAACGGCCATTCTGCCGTGAAGCGCTGCTTGCCATGAGGATTTTCCTAATCTGGTCAGAACGACTAGAATTGTAACTGAAGTCCCGCAGGATTGGAAGGGCCTTCGGAGTCATTGTTGCGGCATCAACGTAAGCATGCGGTGAGGGCCGCAGGGGCTACTCGGTTTTTCCAGGTTTCGGGGCTCTGCCGCCGGCTCGTTCATCGGCGATGATCTGTTGCAGGCACTC
>JAYSVT010000165.1:0-5393 GCA_043718455.1 Hyphomicrobium sp. | reverse complement strand
ACGGAAGCGGGCAATCAAAAGCTCGCTCACTTCGTCGAGAAGGAATTGCGCCGCGATCTCAATCAAGCAAAGAGCGAGCGTTCCATCCCTCTGCTTGGCGCTGAACCCGAGCAAGCGAAAATCAATCCGGACAATGCTGTCAAAGTGCCGGCTCCTTCTTCACCCGCGGCCGTTGAAGGCGGTCCCCAAGCGCCAGCACCCAAGCCGGTCATTCCGGCCGCGGCCGATCCGTCCGGCGATCAGAAGGCAGATAACGGCAAGATTGTTTTGAAAATGGTGGGTGCCAGCGGGCGCGAAGAAGCGCAAACGATCGAGATCGTGCGGCCCGCCATTCCGGCGTCAGTCGTCTCTTTGATGGCGAGGCGCGAAGGTTCGGGCCAGATGGGTGATTTGCTGATCAATCAGATCGACGGCGGATTGACACTCATGAGTTCGGTGACGCCTGCCGGCGATAAAGGCCCAGGTAAGCTTTCGCCGTCGCAAGCGCCGTATTTCCGCTTGCTGGTGAAAGGCGAACGGCTGACTCCCAAAGCAGGCCGTGCTGATGATGTGCGCTGGATACTGCAAAAGCCGGATGCGTCGAGCGATGCCAACAAGGCAGCGGCGCAGCCGAAAGGGTGAGAGTCGTAATGGCCCCGGCGAGATTAAACTGCAGTCGATAACGAAAAGAAATTGGAGTAGGTCATTGACACGCGTTGTTCGCTTCCACGAGATCGGTGGCCCGGAAGTCCTCAAAATCGAAGACGTGACATTGCCCTCGCCGAAAGACGGCGAAGTGCGCGTGCGCATCGAGGCCATCGGCTTGAACCGCGCAGAATCGATGTTTCGTTCGGGCATGTATCTTGAACAGCCTGTTTTTCCTTCAACGAACGGTTATGAAGCTTCAGCCATCGTTGCAGCACTTGGTCCGGGCGTCACCGGCATGTCCGTAGGCGATGCCGTCAGCGTCATTCCAGCATTCTCTTTGACCCAGTATGGAGTTTACGGCGACGAAGCCATTGTGCCCGTACACGCCGTCTTCAAGCGCCCAGCGGGCCTCAGCGCCATCGATGCGACAACCATCTGGATGGCTTATCTGACCGTCTATGGCGCGCTCGTGGATATCGCTAACGTGCAGAAAAGCGACGCCGTCATCATCACGGCCGCATCGTCGAGCGTTGGCATAGCTGCGATCCAGGCCGTCAATTTTCTCGGTGGTGTATCCATCGCTGCAACGCGCACGCGTGCGAAGGCTCAAGCGTTGAAGGACCATGGCGCGCAGCACGTTGTCGTCACGGACGAGGAAGACTTATCGGCTGAAGTCATGCGCATCACGGGCGGCAAGGGTGCGCGCGTTGCTTTCGATCCTGCCGCAGGACCTATGATCGTGAAACTTGCAGAAGCGGCAAGCACAGGCGGGATCATTATCGAGTACGGCGCGTTGAGTTCCGAGCCGACGCCCTTTCCGCTTTTTCCCGCGCTCGCCAAACAACTGACCGTTCGCGGCTATACCCTGTTTGAGTTTCTGCCCGTGCGCGAGAAAGTCGAGGCAGCTGCCGCGTTCATCTACACGGGCTTCGCGAGCGGCGCCTTCAAGCCCGTCGTCGCCAAAGTCTTCAAACTCGAAGACATCGTAGAAGCGCACCGCTATCTCGAGAGCAACGCCCAGCTCGGCAAGGTGGTCGTGACGGCGAAGGGGTGAGGGCTTGGTCTTGCGCCTTCACCTCGGCAGCGTCGTTGATCCCATCAAGAACGCATCAATTGCGCTTGCGGCCTGGCGGCCTTCGCGGATGGCCCAAACGACAAGGCTTTGCCCGCGCCGGATATCGCCCGCGCAGAAAAGTTTCGGTGAACCTGCGAGTTTGTAATCCTGCTCGTTGGCGTCGAGCCCTTTGAAGCGCCCGCGCGCAATGACCGGCAACGCAAGCTCCTTCACCACATCGCCTTCAATCGGTCCCGAAAAGCCCATGGCGAACAGCACGAGGTCGGCATCAAGCGTGCCTTCCGAGCCCGCGACCGGCTGCATCTTGGCGTCGACGCGCGTGTAGTGCAGCTTTTTCACTTTGCCGCCTTCGCCCGAGAAGCCGGTTGTCGAAATCGAGAACTCCGTTTTTGCGCCTTCCGCTTGAGACGAGGAGACGCGCAACTTCATGGGCCAGTGCGGCCAGTTCAGCGCCTTGTTCTCCATCACGGGCGGCTGCGGCATGATTTCGAGTTGCGTTACGCTCTTCGCGCCTTGCCGGAATGACGTACCAATGCAGTCGCTGCCCGTGTCGCCGCCGCCGATGACGATGACGTGCTTGCCCGAAGCGGAAATCTCCTGCGTCTTAGGCAACTGCGCTTCGCCAGCAACGCGCTTATTTTGTTGGGGCAGGAAATCCATGGCGTAGTGCAGGCCGTCAAGATCGCGGCCCGGGGACTTAGCGAAGAAATCAAACGGCTGCTCGGAGCCGATGGCAATCAACACGGCATCGTGCTTGGCTTCCAGATCCTTCGCTGAAATCGTCGTGCCGACGTGGCTGTTGCAATGGAACGTGACGCCTTCGGCTTCCATCTGTTTGACGCGGCGGGCAACGACGTTCTTTTCCATTTTGAAATCCGGGATGCCGTAAACAAGCAATCCGCCCGGGCGCGCGCTCTTTTCATAAACGTGCACGTCATGTCCCGCGCGCGCGAGCTGCTGCGCGGCCGCCAATCCTGCTGGACCCGAACCGATGATGGCAATCTTCTTGCCGGTCTTTGTTTCGGGTGGCTGCGGCAAAACCCAGCCTTCTTCAAACGCGCGGTCGGCGATTGCGCTTTCGATGGATTTGATGGTCACCGGCTTGTCGTCGATATTCAACGTGCATGCAGCTTCGCAGGGCGCCGGGCAAATGCGGCCTGTAACTTCCGGGAAGTTATTCGTCGAGTGCAGGTTTTGCGCTGCTTGTTTCCAGTCGCCGCGATAGACGAGATCGTTCCAATCGGGGATTTGGTTGTTGACCGGGCAGCCAGTGTGACAGAACGGAATGCCGCAATCCATGCAGCGGCTCGCCTGCTTTTTGAGGTCGCCCTCGGGCAGCGGCACAACAAATTCGTGATAGTGCTTCACGCGCTCTTCGACCGGCTTGTATTTGCGGTCGGCGCGGTCGAGTTCCAGAAATCCTGTCGGCTTGCCCATAACTGTCTCGTCTGATCCCGTGATTTCGTTTCTTTGCGGCTTAGGCCTGCGTCCTTGGCTTCTCGCCAGTTACGGCCTGTGCCTTCGCCAAATCCGCCAGCGCGCGCCGGTATTCCACCGGCATCACCTTCTTAAACTTCGGCAGGTAACCACCGAAGTCTTTAAGGATTACCTGCGCTGTTTTCGAGTTCGTGTAATGCGCGTGCCTGGAAATCAGCGCGTGCAGCCGCTCGACATCCTGTTCGCGCATGTCGAGCATGACGTCGGCGAGTTTGCGGTTCACGTCGCCGTTGGCCTTGGCGAGTGCGTCGAGCTTCGCCTTATCAGCCGTGATGGCCTCAAGCTGCACCATTTCCTTGTTTAGGCGGCTCTCGAAGTCGCCCTTCTCATCAAGCACATACGCGATGCCGCCCGACATGCCGGCCGCGAAGTTGCGCCCCGTATTGCCAAGCACGACGACAACGCCGCCGGTCATGTATTCGCAGCCGTGGTCGCCCGTGCCTTCTACAACCGCATAAGCGCCGGAGTTGCGCACGGCAAAGCGCTCGCCCGCGACGCCTCTGAAATAGCACTCGCCGTTAATGGCTCCGTAAAGCACGGTGTTGCCAACGATGATGCTTTCTTCCGGCACGATCGACGATTTGGGATCAGGGCGCACGATCAGCTTGCCGCCCGAGAGGCCCTTGCCGATGTAGTCGTTGCCTTCGCCTGTCAGATCAAGTGTGACGCCGGCCGCGGCCCAGGCGCCGAATGCTTGACCCGCAGTGCCCTTGAGTGAGATCCAGATAGTGTCCTCGGCGAGGCCCGCGTGCCCATAGCGCTTGGCGATTTCGCCGGAGAGCATGGCGCCCGCAGAGCGGTTGACGTTTCTGATCTCAAACTCGGCCTTGACTGCCTTCTTGGAGTCGAGTGCGGGCTTGGCGAGTTCAATGAACTTGCGGTCGAGAACCTTGTCGAGGCCGTGATCCTGGCGCTCGCAATGGTAGATCGCGACGCCTTTGCCCGCTACCGGTTTGTGGAACAGCTTTGCGAAGTCGAGGCCGCGCGCCTTCCAATGTTCGATGGCGCGATCCTTGTCCAAGTTGTCGGTTTGGCCGACCATCTCGCTCATCGTGCGGAAGCCCATTTGCGCCATCAGCTCGCGTACTTCTTCGGCAACGAAGAAGAAGTAGTTGATGACGTGTTCGGGCTTACCTGTGAAGCGCGCGCGCAAAACAGGGTCTTGCGTCGCAACGCCAACAGGGCAGGTGTTCAAATGGCATTTGCGCATCATGATGCAGCCAGCCGCAATCAGAGGCGCGGTCGCAAAACCAAACTCGTCCGCGCCGAGTAGCGCGCCAACGACGACATCGCGGCCAGTTCGTAGCCCGCCATCGACTTGCACGGCGATGCGCCCGCGCAGTTTGTTGACGACGAGCGTCTGGTGCGTTTCAGCAAGGCCGATTTCCCATGGTGAGCCAGCGTGCTTGATGGAGGTGAGCGGAGACGCACCGGTGCCGCCTTCGAAGCCCGATATCGTCACGTGATCGGCGCGCGCTTTGGCAACGCCTGCCGCAACGGTTCCGACGCCGACTTCGGAGACGAGCTTCACCGAGACGTCGGCGCGCGGGTTGACGTTCTTCAGATCGTAGATGAGCTGCGCCAGATCTTCGATCGAATAAATGTCGTGGTGCGGCGGCGGCGAGATGAGCCCGACGCCTGGAGTCGAATGGCGCACCTTGGCAATCGTCGCATCGACCTTGTGGCCGGGCAGCTGCCCGCCCTCGCCCGGCTTTGCGCCCTGCGCCATCTTGATCTGCATCATGTCGGAATTGATGAGGTATTCGGTCGTCACGCCAAAGCGCCCCGACGCTACCTGCTTGATGGCAGAACGCATACTGTCGCCGTTGGCCATCGGCTTGAAGCGGTCGGATTCTTCGCCGCCTTCGCCGGTGTTGGACTTGCCGCCGATGCGGTTCATGGCGATGGCGAGCGTGGTGTGGGCTTCGCGGCTGATTGAGCCGAAGCTCATCGCGCCGGTCGAAAAGCGTTTGACAATTGTGGCGGCCGACTCGACTTCATCCAGCGGCACGGGCTTGCGGCCCATGCTTTCCGCCGAGCGGATACGGAACATGCCGCGCATAGTCATCAGCTGTTCGGACTGATCGTTGATCGCCTTGGCGAAATCGCGATACTTCTGCGGGATCTTGCCGTTCATCGAGTCTTTGTTGTCGGCGCCGCGCACCGCATGTTGCAGGTCCGCGACCGTGCCGGG
>JAYSVT010000164.1:0-18061 GCA_043718455.1 Hyphomicrobium sp. | reverse complement strand
TGCGAAGTTCTGCTCGCGTCGGCTGCTGAGATGACTGAGAAGTGCGTGCCGCCATTTTGCACTGTCGTCTCTGCTGCCTTCAGCATCAGATAATCTTGGACATCAGTAGTGTTCGTATAACTGTTGCCGCGAGACACGATGCGGAATGTTTCCGCTGGCATTTGTTGGGCGGCGACCCCACCTGCAAAGCCCATGTTCTGATACGGGGTCGAACAGCCAGCCCCGGTCAGAAGAATTACTACCGACAATAGTCGAAGCATGCCCCGACCCCGCTCTGCAAACTGATAGGAAAATACGCACTGAATGTGCAGCGTTGCAATAGGCGACTTCCTATGCGGCATAGATCAATTGCCGCTGGGCATCGATTGAGCGCTTCAGAATCGGGTTCTTGACGGACCCTTCTGTTACGAGATCGACCCGCCGGCCGAAAAGTTCTTCCAAGCGCTCGTGAAGTCCAAAGTAGTTGTCGAACGCTTTTTGCCGTGCTTCTTCGGTGAACGATACGAGGAAATCGAGGTCGCTGCGGATTGGGTCGAACGTCCCTGCGACTGACGAACCAAACACTTCGAGTTTGGCTACGCCATAGCGGCGGCAAGCCTCGTCAAGCTCAGTCTTTCGGGCGTCGATCATTGGCGGCATCGCGATACTCCTAACGCGAATGCTACACTAAATGGGTGCCCGAACCAACGGGAGGAATACGCCGCAGTTAAGCTGCCCCCTCGGCAGGCGGGTTTGTTTGCCCCGGTCTCCGAAACAACCGCCCGAGCCAGAGCAGCAGGGTGAGCAGCAGTGCTCCGAGCAGAAAAACGCCCGCCGGGTGCTTATCCCATACGAGCCAGGGATTGACGCGGCCCTCTACCGCAAGCGCTGCATCCTGCGCAAACACGCGCGGCGAAAAACCAGACTGCGTCTCAAGCATCATGCCAACCGCCGCTCCCTGGTCGGCGCTTGAGATGATGGCGTCGCGCACGCGTGGCAATGCCAGAACCTGCATCTTGCTTGGGCTGGTTGCAACCGCGCGCAACACGCGTTCGCGCGGGCTTTGTGTCAAGCCTTCGAGATAGCTCGCCAGCGTCGTCAGTTCCGTTTCCGACAGGTTTTTTGCCAGAACATTAAGATCTGAGGATTGCAGGCCGAATAGAATTTCGCGGGCTGTGCCGGGGACCGCTGCCATGCGCGTGATGGCGGCGCGATCGGGCAGCGAGAGCACGCGGGCGAGCGATTGGCGTGTAAAAGTATCTGGCTTGGCGCGGCGGTGGATATCGTATTCGACGACAGCGTCAAGATTGTCGCCCGCGACCGCCGTCCATCCGAGTGCAGCCGCGACGGAACGCGTCTCGCGGGCGATCTCAACGGCCTTGTCCGGCATGATGTGCACGGCTTCGTTCAGCGTGCCGTCGGTAAGGCGCCGCGTGACGCTGGCTTCGCCTTCTTCGGCAACAAGCAGCGAGACGATTTCATCGACGCGCGCGAGGCGATCCGGTTTGACACCGTCCAGGAAGCCGCGAAACGCTGCGTCGCTATCGGCTAGACGAAGCACCATGGCGTGGGCGCGTTTGAAGTTTTGCCAGATCTCAGCGATGTGCTCTGCGGAGGCAGACGCGATCTCTTGCACGTGCTCGCCAATCTGGCTGGAGATTTCGGTCGCAACCTCTTCTTGCACTTTTTCTTTAGTGGCCTTGGCCTTCATCTCGGCGGCGATGATGGGCAGAACGCCGTTTCGCAATTCCCAAATGTCCTTGGCGATCAGCACCAGGCCGATACCGCCAACTGCTACCGAGACGAGGCGCGAGAGCACGCTACCGGCGATCCGCTGCCCGACACGCGTCGCGAGATTGGCGAGCTGGCGGCGTACGATGAGGATCGTGGCACCGGCAATACCTTCGCCTGACTGTTTGAGAACGGCGCCTGCCGTCGGTTCGCCCGCGCCTTTGTTTGGATCGACGTTCAAGTCTTTGCCAGCGTCGCCTGCGACAGCTGTTGCAATTGCTGACCCATAGCGCGGACCAACGAACGCCTTGAGACAGTCAAGCACGGGCGCGGCGCTGTCTGCGGTTGCGGCCTCCATCGCCTTGCCGATATCCTTGGAGACGTCACCGGCAAGATTTTCCAGCGCCCCTTTGACAGCTTCCGAGCGGTACACGCGCTCCGCGACGTCGGTCGCAATTCGTTGCGAGACCTCAGTGTTGCCAAGTGACTTGATGAGATCGGCCCAGCTGGTTTCGTTCTTGACCTCCTCGACCGCGATATCGACGCGCTTGTCGATGATCTCGTCGAGACTGTTTTGGCGCCAAGCGTCGCCGACCAGACCCTTGTATTCGATCCGGCCTATGCTCGCTTTGAGGGCATCGGCGGAAATGGTTGCCAACGCCGTCTTCAGTCCCGCTTCGTCCTGGGCCGCGCAGTTCTCGTAAGTGGCGCGGGAGAGTTCAGCTGCTGCGATTGCGGGGAGGGCGTTTTGGAACGCTAGAGTTAAAATGCAAACAATCGATACGCTGGATCGGAATGATCGTGCCAATGGTGGTGCCTCCTGGCACGGCCGGTACTTGGACAGACGCAGCGCGCCTCGCTTCAACTACACCCTACGAATATAGCGTTCAATATGCGCATTTGTAGTGTCGTCATGGCCGATCCTGCGTGGAACTGACTTGCTCAGTGCGCAGAAACCCGGAAGGGTCGGCGCTCTCGGGATTTTCATCCCAAGTGCCGTCCGCGGGTCTGCCCTTGGACGTCCGGACACTGCACTCGACTTACGGACAAAACGCCGCCCGATTGCGCCTAGCGCCATGTTGCAATGCACAATTCATAACCGTCTGATTTCATGGGTTTTGCGAAACTTGTTGCAGTGCGGCATTGAACCTCAGTTTACCATCTGGCCTACTTAAAAAATTAAAACAGATGGCATTTTCATGGGCTTCGGCTTACAACCGCAGCATTGGTATTAAGATATATGAGCTTCGGTAGACGCAGATCTGCGGCAGCGCGACAAAGTTGCGTTAGCATTCTTAACCGCAGCGTCGTAGTGGTGTTCGCGTAGTGTAGCAACGAGTGCAACGTAACGTATGAAAAATATTCAGAAATTTCAGGCGCCTCGCGGCAGCCTTTTGATTCCAGGCGGCTCTACGGGCATCTTACTGATCCACTCGTTGGGCGGTTCACCTCTCGAACTCAAATTCGTTGCTTCGTCGCTCGCGCGGCAAGGCTACACTGTCTATTGCCCCATCGTTCCTGGCTTGACGTTCGGCACTGACGTGTCGGGAATGTCGACTTGGCGCGACTGGTATTCTGCGGCAGAAGCGGCGTTCGAAGAACTTAAATCTCACTGCGAGCACGTGATTGTCGGCGGCGCGTCTGCTGGCGCAACGTTGAGCCTGCGCTTGGCGGCACTGCGCGGCGACGATGTTGCGGGCAACCTGCTTTACGCCCCAACTCTTGCCGTGAACGGCTGGGCCATCCCGCGCGCCATCAAGCTGTTCCATCTCATCAGCGACAAGTGGACCGCGCGGTTGTTCTCGTTTCGCACGCCCGCTCCCTACGGGATCAAAGACGAGCGCGTTCGCAATTTCGCCCTTGAAGCCATGAAGGGTGAAGGTGCGTCGCCAGCCGACATTACCGTTCGCGATGGCGGCACAGTCTATGAGTTTTTCCGCCTGGTTCGTAACGTGCGCCCTCTCTTGGGCCGTGTTGACCAGCATACGCTCATATTCCATCCGCGTCACGACGATCAGAGCGATTTGAAGAATACGCAAGTTCTGCAGCGCAAGCTGTCGGGCGCCGTCGAGACGTGCGTGTTGGAAGACAGCTATCACCTCGTCACGCTTGATAAGCAGCGCAACTATGTTGCGGAGCGTTCGATAGAGTTTGTAGAGCGCTTAATGAGCCGGATTGTCAGCCGTCAGGTCCATGTGAAGCCTGCTACCTCACGACCTCACCTGCAGGGCGCTGCGGAGTAACAGCCGCGGGCGCGATTTTCTTCACGGTGCCCTTTGTTTTGGCCACTTCTTTTTTGACTACGTCTTTCGCATGAGGCGCGGCTTGCGCGGGCTTGGGTGCGCCAACTTTAGCGGCGCCTGCAGCGGGCTTTTTCGCTTCTTTGGCGTCAGTCCAGGGCAGTTCTTCGCCAACGGCGGCGGGTTTTGCGGCTGCTTTTGACGCGGGTGCTGCAGCGGCGGCGCCGGTCTTGGCAGCATTGCCAGGGGCCTGAGTGGCGTTGGCAGCGCAAGATGGGAGATCGGCTGGGGCGCGCTTCCAGGTTAAAGTCCGGCCCATCAGCTTCATGACGAGATAACCGGTCACTTTTAGAGTGTCGGGGCCATCGAGCTTCATGGCGACGCTGTAGGACTTGCCTTCCTTGGGATCATAGATCCAGCCTGTATCCCACTCGCCGTCCGGCATGTTGGCGAGGCCGCCCAGCACTTGCAGGCCACAAATCGGTCTCGTACGCTGACTTTCGTTCGGATTGTGCCGGTCGATGAGTGGCCTGCCTTCGGCGTTGACCGTCTCCTTCAACCAGTAAATTTTGCCGCAAAGCTTGTTTTCGCACTGTTCGATGCGTACCGCGCCCTTGCCGGTGTCATCATACCAAATACCGGCCTCCTTCGGCGTACCGCCGCCAGCTGCCACAGAACCACCAAATCCAATCGCTGAGATCAGAACAAGAACAGCTTGTTGAGTACGAACGCTTCGTTTCATGGGAGGCCCTTTGCTACGTTATTGCTGTCGCGTTTTTAATACTAGCCGCTTCAGCAGCGTATCAACTTGTCGCTACTTATGCCTCGAAAACGGCAAAACATTGGTGTTTCATTATCATAGCCGGACGATCCCGGGCGATACACGCAGCGTGCGGCGATAAGCCAAGATACAATAATCGCGGCCAGACACTAGATCTGGGATTAATGATTTAGAGGTTAGTAAAGTTCATGTCTCCCCGATGCTGGTGTTTTGCGCTATGTGTAGCCAATATTGACAGCATTTCGTTGTCGCGCCGGATATGCTTTCAAGCACAGCGCGCTGATGCTTTTTGCCGTTAAACGAACCCATCGATTGGTTAAACCGTCCAGATGATCCTGACGCTTGCAATTCGAAATTTACTCCATGATCGCGTGCGCCTCGCGGTGACGCTGATCGGCATTTTGTTTTCTATTGTGCTCGTCGCTGTTCAGCTCGGGCTGTATCTCGGCGCCAGCCGCATGATTACGTCGAATATCGATCACGCGGATGCAGATCTCTTCCTCACGACATTTGGCGCAAAGAGTTTCGAAGACGGCGGCCTGCTTCTGACGGACCGCGAGCGTCATCAAGCGCTAGCAACACCCGGTGTGCAGTCGGTTGTCCCAATCCTGGTTATGTTTGCGGAATGGCGCAAACCGGCTGGCGGATCAACCCGCGTCGTCGTCATCGGCAGCGATTTTGAAGACAAGGGACTTGTTCCTTGGGCGCTGGAACAAGGCACGCTTGAAGACATCAAATCGCCCGATGCCATCGCTGTCGACAAGAGCTATCTCGGAGAACTCGGCATTACCGGCATTGGCGATAGCGCGCAGGCCGGCATGGGGCGCGTCAAGGTTAGGGCCCTCACGCAAGGTGTGCGCTCTTTCACGCAGTCGCCTTACGCCTACACGACGCTCAACCGCGCGCGTCAGCTTTTCGGTGCACAGGCAGATCTTTCCACGTTCTTCCTAATCAAACTGGCGCCGGGCGCTGATCTGAAAACTGTGCAGGCTGACTTGTCGAGTCGGCTCGAGTCGGCTGAAGCCTTGACCAAGGAAGAGTTTCGCGACCGCAGCTTGGTGCAATGGCTGTTCCGCACCGGGGCCGGCATTGCGCTCATTGGCGGCGCGCTACTCGGCAGTCTTGTCGGTACGGTCATCGTCGCCCAGACTTTGTATTCGAGCACCAAGGACCATATCCACGAGTTTGCGACGCTACGTGCGTTGGGATCGTCGGCTGGATACATTCACAAGGTGATCCTGGCGCAGGCGGGAGTCAGTGCGGTGTGTGGTTATTTGCTAGGCATGAGCATTGCGCTGATCATTGTCTACGTCAGTCAGGGATCGGCGTTGCCTCTGGTTATGACGCCTAACCTCGCGTTCTGGCTGTTCGCACTCACTGTAGCCATGTGCGCAATCTCGGCACTTTCGGCCATTTTCAAAGTCACGAAGATCGATCCCGCAACGGTGTTCAGCCGATGACAACAACGCCAGTATCCGCGCCGGAAGCAACTCCGGTTCTCGAATGCGAAAATGTCGTCAAAGAGCTCGGGCAAGGCGCTGGGCTCGTGATCGCGCTTAAGGGCGTGAGCATTAAGCTTGTGCCGGGTGAGCTGACATTGCTCATGGGGCCATCGGGTTCGGGCAAGACCACGCTGTTGTCGATCCTCGGTTGCATCATGCAGCCGACGTCCGGAACTCTTAAGATAGCGGGGCAATTGATTGCTGGCCTTTCAGCGGAAGAGCTTGCCAAGATCAGGCGCGATCACATCGGCTTTATTTTCCAGTCCTACAATTTGTTTCCGACGCTGAACGCCATCGAGAACGTGCGCATCGCACTCGATGTGCGCGGCATTACAGGGTATGCGGCGACGAGCCGTGCGGAGGATGTGTTGCGCGACGTCGGACTAGGGCATCGTTTGACGAATTATCCTGGCAACTTGTCCGGTGGAGAGCAGCAGCGCGTGGCGGTTGCGCGTGCAATTGCCAGTTCGCCCTCGATCGTACTTGCCGACGAACCGACCGCGGCTCTCGACAGCGAGAACGGCCACGCCGTTATGGCGCTGCTCTCACGGATTGCCAAGGAACAAAAGCGCAGCGTGCTGGCGGTTACGCATGACCCGCGCACGCTCGGCTACGCGGATCGTGTGGTGCGCATTGAAGACGGAAAAATCGTCGGCGAAGAGCGCCGGCCGGAGGGGCTGAACGCTCCGGAAATCACTGATTTGACGAAGAGGCGCAAACTCCATGCTTAAATTAGACCCTGCGGTTACGACAATCGCTTTGGCCGGATTGCTGGCCGTTGCCATTGGTGTTGGCGCTGGTAATTTTGCCGCGCAATCGGGTGTTAGGGCAGAACAAATTGCGAGTCCCGCTTTTGCCGACACATCTGCAGCTCCTCAGTGGGCCGCGTCCGCAACGGGGCGCGTTGAACCCGTGAACGGCGAAATTCGCATTGCAAGCCAAGTTCCGGGCAAGATTGTTGAAGTGCTCGCCAAGACTAATGACAAAGTTGAAGCCGGCGATTTGCTGGCCCGCCTTGATGACCAAGAAATCTTCGCTAAGATCGCAGCCGCAACCGCTGAGACGGGTGTACGCGAGCGTGAGCGGCAAGACGAACCACCAACGGGCTTGGCGAAGGAACGCCAAGAAGCCGAAGACGCAGTGGCGAATGCCGAACGTGGCCTCTCTTTGGCGCGCGAGCAGTTCGATGCGGCGTTGCGTTCCGTGCATGCTGGTGCAGGAACAGCTGAAAAATTCGCAGAAGGCCGCAAGTCCGTGCAAGCGGCAAAGTCGGATTTAGATGCAGCACGCGTTGCGCTTGCCGCCGTCAAAGCCAAACCCGAAATGCCGCTTGAAACGCGGTTAGAGTCCTCGCTGGCCATGGCGCGCGCCGAACTTTCGGCCGCCGAGATTGCGTTAGAACGCACGCGGATACGCGCGCCTGCCAGCGGCACTATTCTGAATATGATCGGCAAGGAAGGCGAAACGGCTGTACCGTCGCCCGAAAGCGCGCTGCTCATTTTCGGCGATTTGAGTTCGTTGCGTTTGCGCGCTGAAGTCGAAGAGCGCGACGCCGCTAAGGTGCGGGTTGGTCAAAAAGTGGTTATCCGCGCCGACGCCTTTCCGGATCGCGAATTCACGGGCGTCGTAACATCAATTTCCCAATCTCTCGGCACGCCGCGCATTGCAACGCGCGGGCCGCGCCGGCCCAATGACGTCGAAGTAGTCGAGGTCATGGTGTCGATTGATGGCAACCCGCCGCTCTTCACCGGCATGCGCGTTGACGCTTTCTTCAAGCCAGAAACGTCCGCAACTGCAGCACCCGCCGCGAAAACGAACTGACGATACTGCGGGCTTTCAAAGTATAAGGGCGCTGTCCTTTGTAGGACAGCGCCCTTTTTTTTGACATCCGGCCTGTCGCGCTTAGGCTGTGGCGCTGCGTGTCGCCGCATCGATGTGTGCAGCCAGTTTGTTGTCAATGCCAAGGGCCGCGGCGAGAGAAGCTAGGAATTGCTGTTCCCCGCGCGTGTCAGGTTCAACGGACATGCGCGCTGCCGTATAAACCTGAATGGCTTCTTCAGGAGAGGACACGGCATTGGCCAGAACTTGTGGCGACACGGGATTGTTCAGAGCATTCGCCAGGAACTCTTCCGCTTCTGCGTCAAGACCCGCTTGCTTCAAGCCGCCTACGATCTTGGCCTGTTCGGCATCATCAATGCGCCCATCGGCAGCGGCCGCGGCAATCATTGCGCGGATATAGAGTTGTGCTGCATCGTTCGTGACGGCCGCCGGTTCAAAGCCCGATCCTTGCGGCGCGCTTTCTGCGGCCGCTGCCCCGGTGATCAAAGGCTTGCCGGTCTGATAGTTTTGGAAGGCTTTGTAGGCGAGGCCGCCAATGAGAGCCAAAGCACCGATGCGGGCGGCGCTGCCTGCAATTGATCGGCCTGTCTTGGTTCCGAGCACCAATCCGCCGAGCCCGCCCATGGCACCACCGGCGCCGAGTGGATTGTCACGCACCAAATCTTGCAATTGCTTGAGCAGGTCGGCAGGGTTTTGACCCGTCGCCTTGCCAAATGCGTCGCTGGCGCCCGTCGCGCTGTCGATCTTGCCCGCGCCTTCCTTCGCACCTTGTGTGGCCTGTGCCAGAACCTGGCCCAACACATCCATAAGACCACCGCCGCCACCGCCACCTTGAATAGCGCCGCCTGCCTTTCCGGGCTGATCCTTGAGCTGACCAAGAATATCTTCAAGGCCACCACCTGAAGGCGCATTTGGCGCTTCGACCGCATTGCGGGTTCCGCCCTTGTTTTGAATGCTGCGCTCAAGTTCGCCGAGCAAATCACCGAGCCTGCCGCCTCCGCCGCCACCTTCGCCTATTTGCGGTTGGCCGCGCGATGCGCTTTGGTTTTGTCCGCCGCCGAGAACTTGGCCCAAGATGTCGGCAAGGCCGCCTGCACCTTGGCCCTGGGAAGGCGCGGGTTGGGCGGCGCCGCGTACAAGAGATTCGAGAATGGATTTAGCGTCGAACACGGGAAGGACCTCCAGGTGGGGAAAGAAACGTCTCAGAACGTAGCGCACGTAACGTAAGGACGCGACGTGCAAATCTCAATGAACGTGCCGGGATTATTCTTATTCGGCGGCCATGGGTATGTCGCGTGTCCGAGACTTTGCTGGTGCGGCCTTGACTGGCGTGCTTTCCGCAGCCTTTGACGCGCTGGCAGCCGCGTCCTGGTCCGCCGGCTCATCGGTTGCCCCGATGAAGCGGCCGAAGATCCAGGTTAGCAGCCGGCCCACATCATCCATGACCGTGAAGAACGATGGCACGAAGACGAGCGATAGAACGGTCGATACCAGCAGCCCGCCGATCACCGCGATGGCCATGGGCGCACGGAATTCGCCGCCGTCGCCGAGAGCATAAGCGCTGGGGATCATGCCCGCCACCATCGCGAGGGTGGTCATGATGATGGGACGCGCGCGCTTGCGGCCTGCGTCGATAATGGCATCGTTGCGGTCCATGCCTTCTTTCATTTTTTCAACCGCGAAGTCGACAAGCATGATCGCGTTCTTAGTCACGATGCCCATGAGCATGAGCAAACCGATGTAGACAGGCATGCTGACAGGGTTATTGGTTGCGAGCAAAGCAAGCACGACGCCGCCGAAAGAAAGCGGTAGCGACAGTAAAATGGTGATCGGCTGTGTGACGCTGTTGAACAGCAGGATCAACACGCCAAGAACGATCATCAAGCCGGTACCCATGGCGGTGATGAAGCCATTGGCAACTTCGTCCTGGATTTCAGCGTCGCCGCCTGGCTGCAAGCGCACTTCCTTCGGCAACTTCAATTCTTCTACGGCGGCAAGAAATTTGTCGCGTGCGGTCGAAAGCGCCAAGCCCTGCTGAAGATCGACGCCAATGGTAGCGCTGCGGTCGCGATCATAGCGCGTGAGCGTACTTGGGCCCTCGCCAAAGTTGACATCGGCAACAGCGGTCAGCGGCACTGACTTACCCGAGATGCTTGTAACGCGTAGCTGACGGATGCGCTGCAGATCTGCACGTGCCGATTCTTCAATTTGCACCCGGATGGGGATAAGACGGTCGCCGGCGTTAAATTTGGCGAGGTTGAAGTCCGCATCGCCAATAGTTGCGACGCGAACCGTTTCACCAATCTGGTCGGGCGTAATGCCAAGCCGGGCCGCTTCCTCAAATTTCGGTTTGACGCGAATTTCGGGTCTCTTCAGCGCTGCGTTAGAAGCGACGTTGCGGAACTCCGGAACGCGGCGCAGTGCTCCTTCAAGACGGCTGACGGACTCGTCGAGCTTTTCGCCATCTGCGGCGAGCATCGTGAACGACAGTTCGCGTTCGCCTCGATCGTTGACGAACCAGGCGCGCGCATCTGGTATTTCCGCAAGCTTGGCAGAGATGACGCTGGTGAGAGTTTTCTGTGTAAGTTTGCGTTCTGTTTTGGGCACAAGCGTTACTGTGATGGCGGCCCGGCGCAGTTCCGTTTGACCGGTGGGGCTCGTGCCGCCAAGAACGGCGACGCTCTTGACCTCGGGAATGGTCTGCAAGATTTCAACCATGCGCGAGGTCGCCTTGCGCGTATCTTCGAGGCGCGTTCCGGGCGGCAGTTCAGCCGAGATAACCAAGCGCGAATTGTCTTCGTTTGGAAGGAACCCCGTCGGCAGTAATGCCGTCGCATAGATCGATCCAACGAACAAACCGACGCCTGCCACCAATGTGAGGTATCGCACTCTGAGAGTGCCGCGGAGCAACGCCGTATAACCGCGCATTACGAGGCCGTCACCTGGCACATGTTCTTTCATCGGCCGCATCAAATATGCGGCCATCATGGGCGTTATGAGCCGCGCGCACAGTAACGAAAACAATACGGCGACAGCCACGGTCAGACCAAATTGTTTGAAATACTGACCGGCGATACCTCCCATGAACGAGACGGGTACGAAGATTGCGACGATGGTCATCGAGATGGCGATAACGGCAAGACCGATCTCGTCGGCCGCTTCGAGCGAAGCGCGGTAGGGCGTTTTGCCCATGTTCATGTGGCGCACGATGTTTTCGATCTCGACGATCGCGTCATCGACCAGAATGCCGGTGACCAGCGTGATCGCGAGCAGGCTCACGAGATTGAGCGAAAAACCCATCATCGAGATTGCCCAGAACGTCGGGATAGCGGCGAGCGGCAGGGCAATCGCCGATATGATCGTGGCGCGCAGGTTGCGAAGGAAAATGAACACGACGAGCACGGCGAGTGCCGAGCCTTCGATGAGCGAAATCATTGCCGATCTGTAGTTGCCGGCGGTATAGGCAACGGCATCATCGATCTTCGTCATCTCGACGTCGGGAAATTCCTGTTCAAGCTCTTTGAGTTTCTTGTCGACGACATTGAACACCGAAATTTCGCTGGCGCCTTTCGAGCGGAATACACCGAACGAGACAACAGGCTGGCCATTGACGGTTGAGAAAAAGCGCTGCTCGCTGGCATCATCGATAACGCGCCCGAGATCTCTGAGGCGCACCTCGCGTCCGCCAGACAGCACAATTTTGGTCTGGGCCAGGGTTTCGACCTTGCGAGCGCCTGCCAGCATGCGGATGGCCTGCTCTTGCCCGCCAACTTCGCCGCGACCCGTGCCGAGATCGACGTTGGTTGCGCGCACCTGGCGATTGACTTCGGCCGCCGTAATGCCGAATGCAAGCAGCCGATCCGGGTCCAAGAGAATGCGGATTTCGCGATCTACGCCGCCGTAGCGCTCGACACGGCCGACGCCTTTCAACGCCTGCAGCCGGCGCTTGATGACGTCGTCAACATGCCACGACAGCTGCTCCAGCGTCATGCCCGGGCTGGACGCTGCATAAGAAATAATTGACTGTCCCTCGACGTCGATGCGCTGAATGATGGGTTCGTCGATGTTGCGCGGCAAGTCGGCGCGTATTTTCTCGACCGCGTCTTTGACGTCGTTTAGCGCGCGGTCAGTGTCGATTTCCAAGCGGAACTCGATAGCTGTCGTCGAGCTGCCGTCGGTCAGCGTTGAGACCACGTGTTTGACGCCTGTGATGTTGGCGACCGCGTCTTCAACTTCCTTCGTTATTTGACTTTCGAGTTCGGCCGGTGCGGCGCCGCTCTGCGTAATCGTCACGGAGATGACCGGCACGTCGATGTTGGGAAACTTCGTGACCGGCAGCCTCATGAAACTCATGATGCCGAGAACGCATAACACGGAGAACAGCAAGATCGGCGGAACCGGATTGCGAATGGCCCATGCGGAGAAGTTTATGCGCATTATTTTGCCCCCGCCGCAGAAGCACTGATCTTGTCGCCAAGCAGGATCGGGCGAATGACGTCGCCGTCGCGCAGGAACGTGCCGGCGCGTGCGACGATTGTGTCGCCCTCGTTCAGTCCTTCGGTGATTTCAATGAGGTCGCCTGATACAAGCCCGGTTTTGACGAGGCGGCGGTTCACCTTATCCCCATCGACGAGCTGAACATAGGCTCCGGCTGGATCGAACATGACTGCTGCAGTTGGTGCGCCCAAACCGCGGCTTGACGCCGTTTGGATGGTGCCGCGTGCGAATGCGCCGATGCGCAGTCCTGGCTTGACGCCGAGGAAGATCTTGGCACGGCCCATGCGCGTCGTGCGGTCTATTTCGGGCGAGACTAAACGCACAACGCCTTCAACTTCGGCGCCGCCTGGAATTGAAACACGCGCCTTCTGGCCCTCTTTCACTTTGGCGAGTTCTGTTTCGACGACTTCGGCATCGAGCTCAATTTCGCCTTTGGAAATGATGCGGAACATGGGCTCGCCCGCCGCTGATGCGACTGCGCCCATCCGGGCATTGCGCCGGCTGACGACCCCATCTTCGGGAGATTTGACTTCCGTATTGCCCCGGCGCCAATTGAGTTCGCGCAGCTGCGCTTCGATTTGCGTTTTTTCAGCTTCTGCCGAAGCGAGACCATCGCGGGCGGCGGCAACCTGGGCTTCGCTTGTGCGCGCTGCACTTTCCCGCTGATCAAAGACGGAGCCCGAAAGGTATCCGGATTTCTTCAACGGCACGGCGCGTTCCAACTGCGCGTTCGCTTCGCTTTTGCGCGCCTCTGCTTCGGTGATCCGGCTTTTGGCTTGAGCGATGGCGGCGTTGGCGCGGGCTGTATTAGCTTCATTTTGAGCCATCTGTGCGTCGAGCTGTTCGGCGACCAGACGTGCCAGAACCTGCCCCTTTTTAACGGTATTTCCTTCGTCGGCGAAAAGCTCGACAACGCGAAAACCTTCGATCTCGGGAGAGATAAGAATTTCCTCGCGCGCGATGAGCGATCCAGTCACGAGCGCGTTTTCAACGAATTCTGACGTCTTCAATCGGGTAACAGAAATGGCAGGAGCTTTGGGCGCATCGTCTTTCCGTGAGGCGGCTTCTTCAGCCTGTTTGGCGAATTCGGCCTGATGGCTTTGCCAATATACATAGCCGCCAACGGCTGCGGACATGATCGCAAGTGCAGCGAGTATGCTTTTCTTACTCATGTCGCTGCCCTTCCGTCGCGGAAATGTTCGATGTGCTAGGCGGATCTACGGGATTAACGAGTGCACCGATCATGGCGGTCAGCACTGGCAACACTTCGCGGACGTCATAGTTGGGCACAACGGCCCGGCGCCAGAACATGCCGTCGCCGATAACGTGGAAAACTTTGGCGAGTGTCGGAATGTCGATTGACGGGGCAATGCGGCCCGAGTCCCTCAAACGCTGGAAGAGGGCTTCGAAACTGTCGTGACAAAACTTGTCGGCGCTGAGGAATATTTCGGCAACCCGCGGGTTACGGGTGGCCTCTAAACCCATCTCAACCGCGACACGCTGCTTGGAAGCTGGATCGTCGATGAAGTAGTTTTCGCCAATTGAGACAAGAGCCGCGAGAAAGTCCGGCGCTTCAGCCATTTTCTCCAAGCGTTCGGCGAGTTCGGCGCGGTCTCGCTCGCACAGACCCGCAATCAGGTCTTCCTTGCTGCCAAAATAAACGTAGAGCGCACCCGGCGAAACGGCGGCTTCCTTGCAGATGTCCTGCATCGTCGTGGCGTGAAAGCCGCCACGATTGAAACAGCTCTCGGCGGCATCCAGGATGTGCTGGCGGCGAAGATTTTCAGTTTCTGGTTTAAGCTTAGGCATATGCGGGCGAGCCCCATCTGAGTGACGAGACGCATACCCCTTAAAATAACGGGGTCCGCGCGCGTCAAAGAGTAAAACGAATGCTCGTTTTCTTTGGATCACAAATTGGGCAAAGTCAAGACGAATGGTCGTTCGTTTTGTCACGAATTATGGGTGATGCAAATCTTGAGTCAGCCCGTAGCTTCGTAGGTGAATGAAATTATTCCGCACTTAGAAGGTCTTGCACGTCGAGGCGGTGCGTGGTCATGGCCAGTCCACCGCTGGCGTCACGGGGCCAATCGGCTTCAGATCGGTCCCAATACAGCTCAACGCCGTTACCATCCGGGTCATTGAGATACAGCGCTTCGCTGACGCCGTGGTCGGACGCGCCGGTCAATTGAATGCCGGCGGCCATCAGGCGCTTCAGAGCGTCTGCCAAAGCGGCGCGGGAGGGGTACAGGATCGCGGTGTGGTAGAGACCAGTCGTGCCGGGCGGTGGGGGCGAACCGCCTTTGCTCTCCCAGGTATTGAGACCGATGTGATGATGATATCCGCCCGCCGATATGAAGGCCGCGTCGCGGCCGTAGCGCTGGGTCAGCTGGAAACCGAGCACGCCGCAGTAAAACCCGAGCGCACGCTCAAGATCCGCGACCTTCAAGTGCACGTGGCCGATGCGCGTTCCGGGATGCACGGGAATTGTCGTCATTGGATCGATTACGGGTAAGCTTGTCATCGTGTGCCTCGCGTTTCCTGGGTGTGTTTTCCGCAACACGTTTTGCCAGTCATAGAAATGTACAAGTCCACGTTGAATTGTGCTTCTATCGCTAGGGTTGGTTAGAGTGGGTTCTCTCCTGTTCAGGTAGTCAGTCATGATGCGCGTGACAATATCGCCTTGGGTTTTGGCATGCGTCACGGCGCTTGGCCTCGCTGGTGTGACGGGCGCGGTTGATGCGGCGACCCGTCCTGAACGCCCCCGCATCGTACCAGCGGCGGAAAAAGCCGTGAAAGCGCCGCCGCCCATGGACGTCTTCATTGTGAAGAGTTCGGATCCAAACTGCGAGCCTAACTGCCCGGCATGGATTGCGGCGCAGGGCACTATAAGACCTGGTGCAGTCGCCAAGCTTAAGAAAGTTTTGAAGCAGCTCGGCAAGCAGAAGCTTCCCATCCTCATCGAGTCGCCGGGCGGAACGGTCGAGGAGTCGCTCATACTCGGCCGTCTGATCCGCGCCAATGGGCTCGACATCGCGGTCAGCAAGACGGACCTCCAAACCTGCGCACGCAGCGATGCTGTGTGCCTTGCGCGCAAGGTGCGGGGTATCCGTACAGGCAAGCCGAATGCGTATCTCGCGGTGTGCGCCTCGGCCTGCGCGTTCACCCTTGCCGGTGGCACGCGGCGCATCGTCGGGCGCGCATCGCTCGTTGGGGTGCACGAAGTGGCATCTTACAGGACGACAGTCAGAATTCTTCAGAAATACAAAATCTCGCAGAGTCATTTTTTAGGCGTGCCAACGGGTGCGAAGAAAAAGATCTTGATCTCATCAAAGAAGGTCAGCGAAAAAACCGAACAAGTGAAGACGGCTGAAGTTGAGTACAAAAAACTCGCCGCATATTTTTCTGAAATGGGTATAGGCGACAAGATCAACGGCTTGATGCGCGCCGCGCCGCATAAGAGCATTCACGTCTTAACGCGCGAGGAGTTGACGTCAACGCGGCTCGCAACCGATGCATTAGCTGTCGAAGAGGTTGTGCAGGCTGCGCGGCTTCCGGTCAGCGCGGGGGTGGATGATCGTCTGGAAGCGAATGAGAAAGCCGGGTCTCAAAAAGCCAAGAGTGTAAGCGCATCACGAAAAATCGCGAAGAAGCGGTGAAGTCATTTAACATTCCCTCTCCCCGTTTTTTTGACGAGGAGAGGGAGCATACAAACTCAAGGCTGCGCACTCTTAGCCAAGCGCACGACGTTCAAGAACTCCGCGCGATAACCGAATGGGTCATCACCGCGAGCGCCTTGCGCAAGTGCTAGTACGTCGTCGAACGTGTAGCTCTGTGTATAGGGCCCGCCTTTCAGCAGTTGACCGAAGGCGGCGACGGCGGTGGAAAAACGGACGTCCTTGGCAATAGCCTCGTTGTTCTCCGGAAAAAGTGTCCCCATGTTCAGGTCGGGGATCGCGATGAGCGGCAGCGTATTCACGATCGGAGACGAAATTAGCTGCGAAACATCTTCATTCGGCCGTTTGTAGCGCAGCTTCAGGAAGCCGAGTTCATTCGATGAGGCGGCGTCCTTCGCTGGAGCAGGCGTGAGAGCCGCTTCTGCCGCGACCTTCTTCCCATATCGCAAGTCCTCGACAAGACGCGGCGCGCCGACCGGAGTCACCTCATAGATCGCCGTCACCGTGTGTCCCGAGCCGATATCGCCCGCGTCCACGCGATCATTGTTGAAGTCCTCGCGTTTCAGCGCGCGGCTTTCGTAACCGATCAAGCGGTACTCGGAGACCGCCGCCGAGTTCCATTCAATCTGCACCTTCACGTCCTTGGCAATGGTGAAGAGCGTGGACGAGGATTCATCCACAAGCACCTTGCGCGCCTCGTTCAATGTGTCGACATAGGCAGCCGTGCCGTTGCCGTTCTGCGCGAGCGTCTGCATCAGGGCATCGTTGTGGTTGCCCTGGCCGACGCCGAGGATCGAGAGGAAGATACCGGACTGGCGCTTGCGCTCGATGTAGGATTTCAACTCTCTCTGGTCAGTGATGCCGACGTTGAAATCTCCGTCCGTCGCCAGGATCACGCGATTGACGGCCCTTTGATCGAACGCCGCTTCTGCCAAACGATACGCATCTGAGATTCCCGCCGCACCCGCCGTTGAGCCGCCAGCGCCCAGTTTGTCGATAGCGGCAAGGATCTTGGATTTGTCTGAAACCTTCGTTGGTTCAAGCGCGATGCCGGAACCCGACGCATAGGTGACAATGCCGACAGTGTCGTCGGGCTTCAACTGATCGACGAGCATGCGGAACGCGTTCTTGATCAGCGGCAAGCGGTCGGCGGGGCCCATCGAGCCTGACACGTCCATCAAGAACACGAGATTGGCGCGCGGCCGCTCGGCACTCTTCAAATCATAGCCTTTAATCGCCACATGCACGAGCTTGTTGTTGACGTTCCAAGGTGACGGCAGCACGGTGACTGTCGGCTTGAACGGTACTTCGGCTGTCTCGGGCGCTGGATAAGCATACGGGAAATAGTTGATCATTTCTTCGACGCGCACGGCATCCTTCGGCGGCAAGTGCCCGGCATTCAGCGCCCGGCGCACGAACGCATACGACGCGGTATCGACGTCGGTCGAGAACGTCGAGACAGGTTCACTTGCGACCTGCTTGACCGGATTGATTTCCTTGGCGTCGAACTTGTCGCGGTTTTCATCCTGAACGATTTGCGGCTGATGTTCCGTGTCGCCACCCATCCAGGCCTGAGGGTTTGGCTTGGCAGGATCGGCTTTGGATTCGGCCTTCAAGTTATCAACGAGCTTGCGCGCATCATTGACGTCCGGCGCGTTAGCCACGCGCCCCCGCGTTGAGGTGTCGCGTTCGAGAGAGGCAATAGCAGCAGGAGCGGCGGGTGCCGGGGTTGCTGCCGCCTGCCGTTCGCGATCATCGCTTTTCTTCGCGACGAGGCCTTCGTCAACACGCCGCGTGTCCGCGATGGCCGCGTGGTCA
>JAYSVT010000163.1:0-5408 GCA_043718455.1 Hyphomicrobium sp. | reverse complement strand
CGCTTGCGCGATGATGGGCATCGCGGCGGCGCACTTCTCCTTGCGCTGAGGCGTCCTTGACTCATCTATGGGCCTCCTAGATTGAGTACACGGCCTAGCAACCGGGGCCTTACACTCTGTGGATTGCTAACCGCACGCCGACGGGGAGTGGGGAGCCACTCACGCCTCTTTCGCCAGTTCCCTCAGTTTGAATTTTTGGATTTTTCCGGTCGAGGTCTTTGGCACTTCCGAGAAGACGATGTGGCGCGGGACTTTGTAGCGCGCGAGGCCCTGACGGCACCACTCAAGCATCTCTTCCGCCGTTGCTGACGCGCCGGGGCGGAGTTCGACGAACGCGCACGGCGTTTCACCCCACTTTTCGTCGGGCTTGGCGACAACCGCGCAGAAGGCAACGGCGGGGTGCTTGTAGAGCACGTCTTCGACCTCGATGGAGGAAATGTTCTCGCCGCCCGAAATGATGATGTCTTTTGAGCGGTCCTTCAATTGTATGTAGCCGTCTGGGTGCAACACGCCGAGGTCGCCCGAGTGGAACCATCCGCCGGCAAAGGCGTCGTCCGTCGCTTTTTTGTTTTTGAGATAGCCCTTCATCACGATGTTGCCGCGGAACATGACTTCGCCAAGCGTCTCGCCGTCGTCCGGCACCACGGTCATCGTTTCCGGGTTCATGACGGTCAAGCCCTCAAGCGCGGGGTAGCGCACGCCCTGGCGGGCGCGTTTTGTTGTCACCTGGTCCTTCGGCAGCTTATCCCACTCCGCGTTCCACTCGTTGATGGTGGCAGGACCGTAGGTTTCCGTAAGGCCATACAAATGCGTGAGTTTGAAGCCTGCGTCCATCATGGCTGAGAGCACAGCTTCAGGCGGCGGGGCGGCGGCGTGATTAAAGGAGACCGTGTGCGTAAACTTGCGTTTCTCGGTCTCGGTCGCGTTGAGCATCGCTGACATCACGATCGGTGCGCCAGAGAGATTTGTCACTTTGTGATCGGCGATCGCGTCATACATGGCTTTAGCGCGCACCCAGCGAAGGCAGACGTGCGTACCGGCCATGGCCGTGACTGCCCATGGGAAGCACCAGCCGTTGCAGTGAAACATCGGCAGTGTCCAGAGATAAACGGGATGCGCAGTCATGCCGCACGCGAGCGCGTTCGCGTAGCACATGAGGGCCGCGCCGCGATGGTGGTAGACGACGCCCTTCGGATTACCGGTCGTGCCAGATGTATAGTTGAGCGAGATCGAATCCCATTCGTCCGGCGGCCAGCGCCATTTGAAGTTCGTGTCACCGTTACTGATGAAGGCCTCGTAGTCGACGTCTGAGAGCGCAGCCCCACTCTGGGGAAATTCGCGGTCGTCATAGTCGATGATGAAGGGCTTGACCTTGGTCTGCTCCAAAGCCGCTCTCATAACAGATGAGAATTCGCGATCGACGATGACAACTTTGGCGTCCGCATGGTCGAGCTGGAACGCGATGACGGCCGCGTCGAGGCGCGTGTTGATCGAATGGAGAATGGCGCCCGTCATCGGCACACCGAAGTGCGCGTCTAGCATGGCGGGCGTATTGGCGAGCATAACCGAAACGGTGTCGCCGACGCTAACGCCGTGCTGGCTTAATGCAGAGCCAAGACGGCGGGCGCGATTGTAGAATTCTGCGTAGGTGGTGCGGGCGTTGCCGTGGATGATGGCCGTATGCAGCGGGTAAACGGATGCGGAGCGTTCGAGGAACGTGATCGGCGTCAACGGCACATAGTTCGCTGGGTTCTTTTCGAGGTCTTGTTCGTAAGGATTGGACATCTCGTCAGGCCATCGGTTGAAAGGTTTCAGGCGCTGACGCTAGCGAATTCAGCGCGGGCGGGCAACGGCACGGCAAGGCACTAACGCCGGTATTCAGCGCGATGATTACAAGAAGTGGTCGAACGGAGGTAAGTCTCAGTCCTCGGCCGGCTCGTCATCAGCTTCTTTCGCCGACATACCCTTGAGCTTGGCCAAAACACGGGCCTGCTCTTCCTCTGGCGTTTCCTCGCGCGCTACTTCTGCGGCCTTCGGTGCCATGATGGAGGCTGTGGTTGAGGGTGCGGCGGGCGGCGCCGTCGTCTCTTCGGTCGAGAGCAGCGTGCCGGCTGGTTCTTTGCCCTTGTTAGCTTCCTTGCGCTCGCGTTCGATACGGCGCGCGGCTTTATTGACCTCTGCGTCAAGGTCGGTCTGCGAGCACAACCCTAGCGTCACTGGATCTTGGGGTGTCAGCTGCGAGGAGTTCCAGTGCGTACGATCGCGGATCTGGGCGATTGTCGGCTTCGTCGTGCCGACTAGGCGCATCAGCTGACTGTCTTTGAGTTCGGCGTGGTTGCGCAACAGCCAGAGCACGGCGTTGGGACGATCATGGCGGCGCGAGACAGGGGTGTATTTCGGTCCGCGCTTATTCTGCACCTGGGGCGGCAACTCGACTTTGCTTTCGGCAAGACTGAGTTTGTGGCCGTGGTTCTTTTCGCCCTTGGCAATCTCTTCGCGCGTCAGCTGGCCGTTGGTCACAGGGTCCATGCCCTTGATGCCTTGGGCAACGTCGCCATCGGCGATACCTTTGACCTCAAGCGGATGCAGGCCGCAAAACTCAGCGATCTGGTCGAACGCGAGCCCGGTGTTCGCGACGAGCCAGACGGCGGTAGCCTTTGGCATTAGGGGGCGGCGGTCGCTCATGACGGTCTTTCTCCGGTCCTTGGCGCGGGGTCTAGCGCTAAGGCCAATCTTGAGTAAGAAAATGGGGATAGAGGTTTATAAACCCGGGTGGGGGACCAACGCAACCTAAGAATGCGAGGCGAATTGCCCTGAGGCATGGCAAAACGCCTATACGTGGTTGCGAGCCTCGCCCGGCGCCGCTAGTGTCCGCTCGCGCTGAACTTTTTGCGTGGTTTGAGGCCATTTCCTGAAGGATCAATCTTATGCTGGCGACTGCAGGTACAACTAAATACTTCGAAGACCTGAAGGTCGGCCAGGAAGCTTCCATGTCGCGCGTTGTGACGGAAGCGGACATCGTGGCATATGCAGCGCTCTCGGGTGACTACAACCCTGTGCATCTCGATCCCGAGTACGCGGCGAAGACCGTTTTCAAGGAGCGCATCGCGCACGGAATTCTGTCGGCGGGTTACATCTCGGCGCTGTTTGGCATGAAGCTGCCAGGACCTGGCTCGATCTACATTTCGCAGAGCTTGAACTTCAAGGGGCCGGTGAAAATCGACGACCGCGTCGAGACCGTGGTGAGACTGACGGAACTCATTCCAGCAAAGAAGCGCGCCAAGTTTGAATGTATCTGTTCGGTTGGCGGCAAACCGGTATTGACCGGCGAAGCCGTGCTCATGGTGCCCGCCCGGCCTGCAAAATAAGCGCCCGCCCAACGAGCAAAAGACGGAATATCTATGCAAGTCGTCCATGGTTATTCGCATGTGCCCATCACGGCGCGCGCGGCTGTTGTCGCCATTGGTAACTTCGATGGCGTGCATCGCGGCCACCGGGCGCTGATTGCCTCGGCCGTCGCCAAAGGCAAGGAACTTGGCCGCGCGCCGGGCGTGATGATTTTTGAGCCGCATCCTCGCGAGTTTTTCCAGCCCAGCGAGCCGCTCTTTCGACTAACGCCCTTGAACCGCAAGCTGGCGTTGCTTGAAAAACTCGGTGTGAAAGTCGCGTTCGTCGAAAATTTCGATGCGCACTTTGCCGGGCTGTCAGCGCCGGAATTTATAGAGCGTGTGCTGGTTGCGGGCTTAGGCGTCGCGCACGTGATCATCGGTTATGATTTCTATTTTGGGCACAAGCGCGCGGGCAATCCGCAAATGATGGTTGAGGCCGGCAAAGACTTAGGCTTCGGCGTGACGGTCGTGGCGCCCGTGGCGGAAGCGGGCGAAGTGTTTTCCTCGTCGTCGGTGCGCGTGTATCTGGCGCAGGGCGACGTAAAAGGCGCGACTCACGTTTTGGGCGAGCATTGGCGTGTGCAAGGCAAGGTCATTGGCGGGGCAAAACGCGGTACGGGGCTTGGGTTCCCAACGGCCAACGTGCCGATGCCGAAGGGCACCGCGCTGGCGCATGGGATCTACGCGGTGCGTGCGCATGTGGACGGCAAGCACTATGACGCGGCGGCGTATCTCGGGACGCGGCCGACGTTCGACAACGGGATGCCCGTGCTCGAAGTGTTCATCTTCGATTTCCAGGGCGATCTTTACGGCCACGATCTGGATGTCGAGTTCATCGATTTTATCCGGGCAGACCGCAAGTTCTCATCCGGCGAAGATTTGGTGGCGCAGATGGACGCGGATGTGAAGGCAGTCCGGGATATTTTGGCGGGTGGTTAACGCCTAGTCTGGAAATAAAGTTTTCCCCGCCCTTCTGGCAGGCCGTATTCTAGCGCGTTCGGGGCTTCCTTTGCGCTTCCCCCGAAGCATTGCTAGAAGGCGCATAGTTAATGAACGAAAGAACAAAAGATGTCGAAAGACGTGAAGCCGCCGGCGACCAAAGATAGCGGCCCCAAGACCGAAGGCCGTGATTGGAGCACGACGCTCTACCTGCCGCAAACGGAATTCCCGATGCGGGCCGGGTTGCCGGAGCTTGAGCCGAAGCTGTTGCGCCGCTGGGATGAGATTGGGCTGTACGACAAGCTGCGCGCTCAGTCCAAGGGGCGGCCGAAATTTGTGCTGCATGACGGCCCTCCGTACGCCAACGGCAACATCCACATCGGCCACGCGCTCAATAAGATTTTGAAGGACCTCGTGGTCAAGTCGCAGCAGATGCTGGGGCATGACAGCAACTTCGTGCCGGGCTGGGATTGCCACGGCTTGCCGATCGAATGGAAGATCGAGGAGCAGTATCGGGCCAAGGGCAAGGAGAAGCCGAACTTCTCGGACCCCAAGGCGATGAATGCGTTTCGCGGAGAATGCCGCGAGTTTGCCAAGCATTGGTTGAGCGTTCAGCGCGAGGAGTTTAAGCGCTTGGGCGTGGTGGGCGATTGGGACAATCCGTATTCGACGATGGCGTTCCGCGCGGAGTCTATCATCGCGCGCGAGATCATGAAGTTTGCCGCAACCGCACAACTTTATCGCGGCTCAAAGCCGGTGATGTGGAGCGTGGTTGAGAAGACCGCTCTGGCGGAAGCCGAGGTCGAGTATCAGGACTATCAGTCCGATATGATCTGGGTGAAGTTTCCTGTGACCAAAGCCGACACTAAACTTCGGGCCCTCTTTGAAGGAGAACTAGAAGCGACGGGTGGGAAGACTCCGAAGCAACTGCTTCTTGAATCGAGCGTCGTCATTTGGACCACGACCCCTTGGACGATCCCCGGCAATCGCGCGATTAGTTATTCTTCAAGGATTTCCTATGCTGTCTACGAGGTGAAAAAAGCGCCCGAAAATAACTGGGCCAAAGTAGGCGACAAGTTC
>JAYSVT010000162.1:0-5444 GCA_043718455.1 Hyphomicrobium sp. | reverse complement strand
CCATCGACCTCAAAGACGGCCAATGCGTGCGCCTGAAGCTTGGCGACATGGATGCTGCGACCGTGTTCAACGACGATCCCGCCGATCAGGCCGCCAAGTTTGAAGCACAAGGCTTTAAGTACCTGCACATCGTCGATCTCAACGGCGCGTTCGCGGGCAAGCCCGTCAATGGGCACGCGGTCGAAGCGATTTTGAAGTCCGTCAAAATGCCGGTACAGCTCGGCGGCGGCATTCGCGATCTCGAAACGATCGAGACGTGGCTCATCAAAGGAATCCGCCGCGTCATCCTCGGAACCATCGCGGTGCGCAACCCAAAGCTCGTGCGCGACGCTTGCAAGAACTTCCCTGGACGCGTCGCCGTCGGTATCGATGCCAAGAGTGGCAAGGTCGCGGTTGAAGGCTGGGCAGAAACTTCCGAGTTGACCGCCATCGATCTCGCCAAGCGTTTCGAAGACGCGGGCGTTTCGGCCATCATCTACACGGACATCGACCGCGACGGCATCTTGAAGGGCCTCAATCTTGAATCGACCGCAGACCTCGCGCGTTCGACCAAAATCCCGGTCATAGCATCCGGCGGCCTCGCCTCGATTGACGACATCAAGGCTCTGTTGCAGCCCGAGTATAAAATGCTCGAAGGTGCCATTACCGGCCGCGCGCTGTATGATGGCCGCATCGATCCCAAGGAGGCGCTTGACCTCTTGGCCAGTTCGTAGGTCAAATGCAACCGAAATGCCCCTAATTGATATTTTCGTTTTTCACCCATTGTTGCCGATTTTTTTCAGGAGATTGCAACATGTCGCAGTCAGATTTCTCACGCCGCCAATTAATTCTTGCTGCCGGCTCAACGCTGACAGGCGCCGCCATTGGCGCGCATATTTCGTTCCCCGATCAAGCTTTCGCCCGAGCACCATTCGCTCCGCCAACGCCGGTTGGCCATTACAATTTCAAGCACGGCGAATTTCAAATTTCCGTCGTTTCTGACGGACCGTTTCTCGTCGGCGATGGCCGCAAGCTGATGAAGGAAATTCCCGTTGAAGAGATGAACAAGCATCTCGACGCCAATTTCCTCGCCCTCGACAATATGGTGCTTGAGCAGAACGTCGCTGTCGTCAACACGGGTTCCAAGCTCGTCGTGATCGACACCGGCATGGGCTATTCGAAGATGTTCGGCGAGACCCAAGGCCGCCTGCCGAGAAATCTCCTCGCTGCCGGTATCGATCCCGCCGACGTCGATGTCGTCATCTTGAGTCACTGCCACCCCGATCATGCGGGCGGACTCGTCGATGCAAATGGTAAGTCCGTGTTCTCGAACGCGCAAATCTTTGTCAACGAGACGGACTACAAGTTCTGGACCGACGAGGCAAAGCTCGCCAACGAGGCCCTGAAACCGTTGGCCGAACATGCGCGCGCCAATCTTTTGCCGCACAAGGACAAGATCACCTTCATTAAAGGTGGGCAAGAAATCGTCACAGGTATCGCGGCCATGGACGCGCCGGGCCACACGCCGGGTCATACGATTTTCACCGTGACCTCCGGGGGCAAACCCCTCGCAATCACTGCGGACTGCGGCCACCACTCGGTACTCATGGTCGAGACCCCGAAAATCGAGTTCTTCCTCGATATCGACCCCAAGCAGGCTGTGCAGACGCGGCTCAAAGTTTGGGACATGCTAGCGACGGACAAAATCCCGTTTGTCGCTTACCACTTCCCCTGGCCGGGTCTCGGCAACCTCACAAAGACAGGCGCCGATACCTTTCGCTTTTTCCCGACACAAATCAGTACGCTATAATAAGCCGGTTGACCTTATTGGCCACAGACAGTCCTTGAAAACTCGTCATAGCATCCGGCGGCCTCGCATCCATCGACGACATCCGCGATCTCTTGAAACCCGAGTACAGTTTCTTGGAAGGCGCCATCACCGGCCGCGCGCTGTATGATGGCCGCATCGATCCCAAGGAGGCGTTGGCACTACTGGAGGCCACGTAATGAGAGGCCACGTAATGAAATGTAGGTTGGGTAGAGGCCGCGTTTACACAGGCATTATTGCGTCAGAGTGGGCGGCCGAAACCCAACACCGCGAGTCCGAATTTGTGTTACGCGAAGTTGTTGGGTTTCCGTCGGCGCTGCGCGCCTCCGTCTACCCAACTTACTAGTGGAGGCCCTATGAACATCGGCGATAAAGTTTGCGTCGTGAAATTGCCCGAGGATCTGCCGGAGAATAATCAGGCGTTGGTCACTCTGTTCAAGGGCTGCCTTGGCAAAGAATTCTCAATCGTCGCTTTTGATGACGATCTCGCGGAGCTTCACGTCGGCGAAGCGTTCGGTGAGGCAAGCGACAAGCACCGCATCTGGCTGCCGAGGGAGTATTTGAAGAAGGTGGTGGTGTAGCTTGTGCCGTCAGAAATGACGTCGGCAACCAGTGTATGCTGTTGGCTGGGTAGCTCTGGCTGGCCGATTATGCTATAATTTTCTTTAGAGATGAGCAAGAAATTCACCCCTCGGACAGATATTCTTCCGCCCCCGCAGAGCCGGATTTGGCCGGAGCTTGTGCACGTGCCGGATCATTATGTTCTTTGGGGCGGAACGGCATTGGCCCTTCACCTAGGTCATCGCCAATCTGTCGATTTCGACTTCTTTTCCGGTGAGCCTGCGGATTTCGACACGCTCTTGGAAATTAAACCATTGCAGGGGTGCCGCGTGACATTGCGAACCCCAGGTTCGCTGTCTTGCGTCGTTGAGCGCGGCGGTTCGGTCAAGTTTTCATTCTTTGGGGTTCCGGGCGTTTTGAGTCCCACAAAGCCGCCGCACGTTGTGGTGGAGAACAACGTGCGCGTCGCCTCGCTTATCGACGTCGCGGCCATGAAAGTGAAAGTTGTTTGCGACCGTGCTGAGCGGAAGGACTACATCGACGTCGATGCCGTCTTGGCTAAAACCCAAATCACGTTGCCGATGATGTTGAGCGCGGCCAAAGCCGTTTACGGTCCAAGCTTTGAACCTTTAAATTCACTCAAAGCGCTGACGTACTTCGGCGATGGAGATCTTATGAACTTGCCTGAAGCAGTGAAGGCACGTCTTGTGGCAGCGGCTGCGAAAGCGGACATCGAGAACTTGCCAGACACGCCAGACATCAGTGCGCTGTAGGAAAGGCCTGTAGACAATGACCCCATTCCCCCTCACGCCGGATTTCATCCGCGCCGCAGAGCGTATCGTCTGGTTCGAAGAGGCGCAGACGGCGCTTTCCAAGCCCGTGCGCTTCCTCGCCTACGCGATGCGTTACGCAACATCGCAGGACATGGCGCTCATTCTTTCGCACGCGGGTGAGAAAGGCCTTATCGAAGCACTGGATGCTGCCCCGCCGGGCATTATTGACGAGCGTTCGTGGGCTTATTGGAATGCGAAAGTCGGACGATATCCGCCACCGCCTCTGCCGAAACGGTGTTTCGCGTGAACCGAGCCGGGTGTTGCCTTCAGGAACGCGCCCGACAACCACCGCATCTGGCTGCCGAGGGAGTATTTGAAGACGGTGGTGGTGTAAGTCCGTTGATCACCCAGTACTTCCGTCGCATTCCCTTCCGCGCGCCGCCCTTCATCCCTCACGAAATCGTGCGAGAGGCCCAAGTATTACCCGGATACCGCGCACGCGCGAAAAGTTGCGCTAAACAAGAAAAACCGGTCCTGACCTCGGGATCCAAGACATAACTGCCATGCGTCTACCGACGCGCGGCCGTCATGATTCTCGTTTATCCGGGCTCAGTGATTTTCGAAGCACGTGCGCCCCTCGCGCGCTCGGCGCTTCAGATTCATTTGCTCACGACCCCGCGCTTCACAGATAAGGAGAACAACAACCATGTCGAAATTCGACCTCTCTCGACGCCAAGCTTTTACCGTTGCCGGAACCGGCCTCGCCGCTGCGTTCTCAACGCGCGTCCTCGGCCCCGTAGCTGCACAAGCGAAGCAGCCTATCGCGACAGCGAAGTCCGCCGGCTTTTATCACCACATGCTCGGCGACTTACAGGTCTCGGTCATTTCCGACGGCCCGCTCGGTTTCGGCGACGGCCGCAAGCTCATGAAAGAGCAGACCATGGAAGAGATGGCGAAGCGCTTGGAATCCAACTTCCTCGCCGCCGACAACATGGTGCTTGAGCAGAACATCACTGTCGTCAATACGGGCTCGAAGCTTGTCGTCATCGACACCGGCATGGGCGCCAGCAAAATGTTCGGCGAAAACCAGGGCCGCTTGCCTGCGAACTTGAAAGCCGCCGGTATCGATCCCGCCGCCGTTGATGCGGTGATCCTCTCGCACTGCCATCCCGACCACGCCGGCGGTCTCGTCGATGCGGCCGGCAAGTCTGTATTCCCGAACGCGCAGGTCTACGTCAACGAAACCGACTTCAAGTTCTGGACGGACGAGAAGCTGCTTGAGAACAAGGATTTGGGCGGCTTCATCAAGCTCGCGCGTGACAACCTGATGCCGCACAAGGATAAGATCACCTTCATCAAAGGCGGCCAGGAAGTCATTACCGGCATTACAGCCGTGGACGCGCCGGGTCACACCGTCGGTCATACCATCTTCATGGTGTCTTCTGGCGGCAAGAGCCTCGCGGTCACGGCCGACGTCGGTCATCACTACGTTCTCATGGTCGAAACGCCGAAAATCGAATTCGTTTACGATCAGGATTCAAAGCAGGCCGTACAGACGCGCTTAAAAGTGTGGGACATGCTCGCGACCGATAAGATCCCGTTCATTGGATTCCACTTCCCGTTCCCGGGCCTTGGCAACCTCGCCAAGACGGGCAACGAAACGTATCGCTACTTCGCGACGCCGATGAATACGTAATTGCGGTACGGGGGTCAGACTCCTCACCGCGCCGCTTCAATTTCTACGGAAACTATCATGTGAGGGCTCTGACCCTGCCTTGTTTTCTCCGCCTCGCACATCACCAGTGCGGGGCGGTTTTCCTAGGAAGGCCAACTTGCACGCTCCGGAATGACGAGTTGGAAGCTGAACAAGACCCTGAAGGCCGCCCTCGAAACAGTTGGACAGCATTCCGGCAGCCGCAACCAATTGAATTGGCGGGCGCGGCATAGCGAATTGCAGTGCCTTTGCTGTCCTTAATTTGATCACCAGCTCCAAATGTGTCAGTTGCTCTATAGGACTTGCGGGAGCCCAGACTGACCGTGGCCCATCTTGCTAAAATCAAGGACTGACCGATGGCCGTTACCAATAACAGCGACACGCCAATCATCGAACCAAACCCGTCCGGGGATAGTCCCGAGACGGGTATGCGTGCGTTGGAGGTTCGCATTCGGCAACAGGAACTGCTCGCTGAACTTGGCGTTACGGCGCTGCAAGGCGCCTCCTTTGATCAGCTGCTTAACGAAACAGCACGGTTGGCCGCAGCGGGCCTGGACGTCGAATTCTGCAAAGTACTGGAACACATTCC
>JAYSVT010000161.1:0-5456 GCA_043718455.1 Hyphomicrobium sp. | reverse complement strand
TGGTAGGCGGCGGAAATAGCGCAGGGAATCAAATTCGCACTCATGGGCGATGTGGCTCGAATGAGTGCTGACCACCATCTGCGTCACGAAATTCGGGCTCCTGCCGAGGTCGACGTGGTTGCGCAGAATCTTGTGCGCCTGACGAATAAAAACCTGCTGGACCTGGGTGTGAAGATGCACCTCGGGCTCTTCGATCAGCACCAAATGCAAGGGCGGGATAATCGTGTCGTCGGAGGTCTTGTGCTTGGCTTTACCAACTTGCATCCAACTGTCTCGGAAGGCCATAAGGCGGAAGACCATGGAAATGAGGTTCTGGTAACCCAGCCCGTTGGAATCCTCCGGTAGGTATAGATCGATGGCGTTTTCGCCGTCATGAATAGGCACGACGAACCGCACGGCAGCGTCGTGGTTCAGTCCTTCAACAGGGCGTAGCCGTGTCGAAATGTTCAGTTTAGGATCGGTAACGCCCGGATAGCCGAGCTTTTGCATTTCCTTAAGTGGACTCTTGAAACCGTCGCTAAGCCGCATGTTGAATGCTTTCTGGGCTTCCTCGATAGCCTTGAGTGCAAGGAGGTCCTGCGCATCCGGATTCTCATACGGATCGAGATGGCGAGTGTAGTACTGACGAAGCTGAGCTGACAGCTTCCGCGATCCGCTGGTAGTGACGGTGGCCACGTCGCCGTTGTCCTCCCCCGCGGCACCGAAACCGCGTTGCGCACTGATCTCGTCGATGCGAATGAGGCCGCGAAACGGGTCGCCGTCGACGGGGTCGTTTCCGTTGAGCGCCTGTGGCTTGGCAATGCCTTGCTCCGGATCAACGCAGAGGGCCGGATCGAGTACGTAAGCGCTGACCGTAAAGAACGCCGCCAACCGGCGCTGCAGAAACTCGACAAGGTTTTGTGGCCAGATTGCCACCTGAAAATCGGCTGTCGCTTTGCCTTGCTCGTTAGCCAAGGCAGCGCCAGTCGCCTGCAACTTCAACGCCTCGTTTCGTACCGTCACATATTCGTGTTGGAGTTGCGCTGCGTCCTTCGGCTCGAGGCGCATGCGCACACCAAGCCGTCCACCATCCCAATCGAGAGTGGGAAGGATCTTCTGGACGTAGTGAATTTCGTTTTCGGCAACATGAAGCCAAACATCGAGGAACGGCAACACCGTATCCCACTCAGGCTCGGGCAGCGGCTGGTTCGCGACATGCGCCGCTTCCCAGGCGGAGCCCATCGCGTTGATCGCCGGCCAATGGGAGAGCGTGAAGTCGTTGAAGCAAAAGCTAGATCGCTCGCGATCGACGAGGAAATAACGCAGCGCAGTGATGGCCGATGTCTTTCCGCTGTTGTTGGCACCGACGAAAACGGTCCTTTCGGAAGACAATCCAACTCGGGTCGATAACAATTTTCTAAAGTTGGCGATCTCAACGAATTCGATGCGCATGGATCGTGTCTCGGTCTAGGTTATAGAAGCAGAGTATGCTCCCAAATCAGTCGACAATTACGCACACGGCCGCGGTCGTCAGCACACGATGGCGACGCCCGAAGTACGGCGCGCAACTTCTCAAGATTGAAAACGCGCACCGTTAGATTCAATCGCTAGCGGCGTGAATGCGCTACTTTTTTGCGTTTGTGACCCAATACTTCAAGTTTTACGTCGGCAATGCCGGTACGTAATAAGCCTAACTTAATAGCGGCGCGGTGCGTCACGTCGATGATGCGCCCCGAACTGGCAGATAATCGATCATTGACGACGACGATCGCACTGCGTTTGTTCTTTACGTTAGTGACTTTGACGCGCGTCCCCATCGGTAGATTTGGGTGTGCCGCCGTCATTGCATTCTTGTTGTAGCGTTGACCGCTCACCGTGCGTCGACCTTGGAATTTGTTGCTGTAATAGGCGGCGACGCCGGTTAAGCCAACTAGGCTGGACGATGTCGCGTTGGTCTTTGCCGCTTTCGGCGCTTCAGTGTTGCTCGTGACGGTTGCGGTTGTCGATACTTTCGGCCCATCTTGTTGTGCCCAAGTGAGTTGAGCAACCGCTATAAGCATCGCTGCGACAGAAACTATTTTCATCATGTTAGAGATCCAGGTTATCGTAAATTATTGTGTGACGTGAGTTATGCAGCGAGGTTATTCTCGGCTTGCCGGATTCTACCGAAATGGCTCAAGGTTCGCCAAAAAATCATGACGCGAGCGGGTTGGTTTCAAAATAATCTGGCAAACATTTGAACGTCCACAATCAAGCGCCTTGTTTGACACCGTCGTCCGCTTTGTTCGAATTTGCGGTTCGGTCTTGATCGATGCGCCCAGGAAGTTCACGCGAGAAAAGTTGAACTAACAGTTTTTTCCGACTGGAGAAACGCACGAATGTTTAACGACGACCCCAAGCGGAAGTAGCGCGCCGGCGAAAGCGGCCGCTCAGTGACTACTCGTTTCAGCGGACGGTCTGCGCCTCGCGCCGGGCTATGGCACGCCCATGTTATCGGTTACCTTTGGCGCGATTGTGGGTGGCACAGAGCATTTGACAGTTCTCAGCCGAGCTTCCGCCGCCCTTGCTCCATGCGGAAACGTGGTCTGCGTCCATTTCGGCAAACTTCCATCTCTTGCTCCTATTGGCAGCATGGCCGACTGTGCAAAGCGGACAATTTGATGTGCCATTGGCTTCCGCAGTTGTGATCTGCTTGGCATAGACAGACTTCTTGGCCGCTTCGTCGAACACCCGTACATCCAGGAGCCTCGAATCTTCAAGGCCGCCGAGAATGTATTCGAAGACACCGCGACGGTTTTTGACGTACGGGTCGCCATAAAGCCGCTTGACCTCGGCAGAAACTTTTTCCGGATCATATGACTTGGAGTGGTATTGCTCGTAGAGCCGTCCCCACTCCAGCCCTTGCATCTCTTTCTCAACATCCCTGAACACGCTCGACACCCAGTCGATTACGCTGTTGAAGTAAGTTTTCAGCTCATTGACGTTGCCTTTGGTGCGATGGCCGCTCATGTAGCCGCCAATATCACCCTTGCTCACCCAGTCCAGCGCCCGCTCCAGGAAGTCCTGTCGGTTTGCGCTGCCCTTGATGTACGCGCTCCATTTCTGGATGTTCGCGTTCTGGCTGTTGCTGAACTCGGCCTTGGCAAGCGTCACGAACGGCCCGGAGTAAATGGCGTTCAAGAGCTCTTGGGGGTTGAGAGGCACGCCTGCAATATTGATAGTCCCAAACCATTGCTTGATCTCGGTCTCCGTGCCTTCGCACTCGTAGATCAGCAGTTTCGATTCCCGAATCTTGGCTTGTTGGTCCGCGGGCAGGCTGTCGAAGTTCTTCGGATTGCCGTTATCCATAATCGCGAACTTGTTCGTAACGAACCGTCCGATACTAGTGATGCGCTGCTGGCCGTCGAGTACCTCGAACTTGTCGTTGGCAACTTTGTTGAAATAGATCAGCCCCAGCGGATACTCCTTGAGCAGCGATTCGATGACCGCTGCCTCCTTCTTACCCCCGCCATCGGCGTAAATATAGTTGCGCTGGTACTCCGGCTGAATGGTGAGATTTCCGCTCAGGCCGAACAGCCCCTTACCCTCCAACTGGTTGTAAACAAAACCGTCGCAAATCCTGGCGGCGGTGATGTCGGTTTTTAGGGTGGTTTTCACGTTCTCCTACCCTTTGCGGGCCGGGCGCGGTGGCGGATCAGAATGCGCTTGTAAATAACCCGTGGCTGAGGCTCAAGCAGACCAAGCATCCGCATGCCCTGGCTGTAGTGTCCCGTACCTCCACGTGCGCGATATGCGCGAATGAACTCGCCACCAAGGGCGCGCACACCAATCTCACTCATCATGTCTCCGTCGTCACTGTTTCCAACAATCTCGAACTGGTCGGGGTTGTATTTGTCAAGGAAGGAGACAGGGACGCCCATGACACCATCGTAGTCACTGGGAATCGCGTCGCTGAACGGCACTTCGATCGCGTCGAAGTTGTCGTACCGGGTGTAATCTGCCTTGCCGTTGATCTCCTTGTGTTTGCTGAACTTCAAGTTGTCGGCCATCGTCATAAGCGGCAACTTCTCGTGGCGGCGTCCATGGTCTAGGTTTGTGTACCAGCGGACGCCCTTGACTCGGATGTACTTGACGCCGCTCTCGTCCACTCTGCAGCCGGCCGCGTTCAGCGGATAGTGGTCTGGAACGCGGAACTCGCGGTCGCCGCTGTGGATCGTGGGGCCCAGCCACAACTTGTTAGCTTTGATCAGCGGGAATATCTCTAAGTAAGTGATCGCCTGCATGTTGCCGATGATGAGGAACTTCTTCTCGTGCGCCACGAGCTGGGCAACATATTCCTTGAACTGCGAGAACGGCGGGTTGGTGACAACGATGTCGGCCTCTTTCAGGAATGCGACGCACTCGGGGCTTCGGAAATCGCCGCCACCGTAGTGGTCGTCTGCCGTCAACGCGATCCGCGCGGCCTTGTTGCGCTTGAGGAAAAGTTTCACGTCCTCGATGTTCGCCGCGCCGTCTCCGTCCTCGTCTTTCACATGATCAAGAGTGACGGCGAGCGCTTTGGGCTTCTGGCGCTTGCCATTCCCCTCGTTGTATTCCGGGAATAAGGTGAGCTGGCCTGCGATGGGGGAGCCATCGTAGCTGGTGGTGATGAGCTTCTTGAGGCCGAGCTTGTTAAAGTTGGCAGCGAAGTATTTGAAGAAGTTGCTCTCGAAGGGGTCGTCGCAGTTGCAGTAGACGACCTTGTCGCGGAAGGTGTCAGGGTCGAACTCCAGATAGGCCTCGACCTCTTTCTGGATGTCGACATACTGGGTGTAAAACTCGTCCTGCTTGGCCGCCTTCGCGGCTCCGAGGCCTCGATTCATCGGCATGTTTTCCGCTTTCGGCGGCGCGGCCGTCAAACGGCTGGACCGTCCGAGCTTTTTGCGTGTGTGTTCCCGCGACGCCGTCTTCGCCATGGCCTTAGCGTACTCCATCAGGGTTCGCCGAACGAACAGAACATATAGGCTGCACGGCTCTGCAAAATAACATCATCACCTGGGTTTAACTCCGATAACGAAATCATGAAAACTTCTTTTGTTACATTGATTTACGGCAATAGTACTATATAAATAAGCACTTATAAAGCAAACCGACAAACCCGGCACGACCAATTCCGGACAACCCTAGTCCTGTGTCGAAAAGCGTTCGGACAAAGCATGCCGTATTTGCATACGTCATGGTGCCAATAACGCGCGAACGACTGCTATGCGACCATGGCGCCTAGGTCCGTTCTTGGCCGACACTGATTGCGATGAACGTCGAATCTAAATAATTTTTCGAAACGCCGCAAACTTGCCGTTCACGAACGTCGACAAAAACAATCAACGTATGTCGGCTTAGTGCGGTTACTGTTTTGTTGCATTGCGCAATGCTATTCACACTATGGGTCGTCGGCGGCGTCATTAACGCCGATGCGTGTGGCATACTCGTTGAGTTTG
>JAYSVT010000017.1:0-8532 GCA_043718455.1 Hyphomicrobium sp. | reverse complement strand
GAAACCCAACATCCCACGGCGATATCGTGCGACAATAAATTCGAACTCTTGGCGTTGGGTTTCGCGCGGACGAACCTGCAAGTCACGATTTTATGTATCAGGGCCGCACTCTACCCAACCTACATGTCCCTCAGCTCTTGAGTTCCACCCACACCGGCACATGATCGGACGGCTTTTCCCATGCGCGCGTGATGCGGTCGATGCCGCTTGAGACCATCATGTCGGCGGCTTCGCTTGAGAGAAGTATGTGATCGATGCGGATGCCCTCGTCTTTTTGAAAAGCGCCGGCTTGATAATCCCAGAATGTGTAGACGTGTGACTCGGGATGGGCGGCGCGGATGGCGTCGGTGAGGCCGAGGCCGAGAAGTGCGCGGTATGCGCGGCGGCTTTCGGGCTGAAAGAGCGCGTCGCCGGTCCAGGCGTCGGGGCGTTTGGCATCGCGTGATTCGGGGATGACGTTGAAGTCGCCCAAGAGGACGAGCGGCGTTTCGTCCTTGATGAGTTCGCGCGCGTGCGCTTTAAGGCGCTCCATCCAGGCGAGTTTATAAGTGAACTTTTCGGTGCCGATGGGGTTGCCGTTTGGCAGATAGAGGCAGGCGACGCGGATCATTTTTTTACCACTGGGAACGAGCGCTTCGATCCAGCGCGCTTGGGGGTCGGCATCGTCGCCGGGAAGGCCGCGCGTCACGTCTTCGAGTGGAGATTTCGAAAGGATCGCGACGCCGTTAAAGCCTTTCTGGCCGTGGGTCGCGACGTTGTAGCCAAGGTCTTCGAAGGCTTCGCGCGGAAAACCTTCATCGACCGATTTGATTTCCTGAAAGCAGATGACGTCAGGGCTTTCCTGCTTCAAGTAGGCGACGGCGCTCTCGACGCGTGCCTTGACCCCGTTGATGTTCCAGGTGGTGATTTTCATGGTTTCGCGTGTGCCACGATTGGAGTTGCAAATCAAATGGGGGGTGCAACTTCGCTTGCCAGGACTAAATTGCCATGGTTCAGCCGCAGCTTTCGCAATATGGTTTGGCTGCTTGAGGGTACCCAAGGGGGTTCGCTTGATTTTTGCCCGCCACGTTTTTGCTGCCGCAACCGCATTGCTGCTGATCGGGGATGTTCCATTCGTCTCCGCCGAAGAGCCGAAATCAAAGGAGCAATCTGCCGATTGCGGCGCCGCCGACCCCGGCATCACGGTTTTGTCGTCGCCATTTGCACCGTGGAAGGGCGCGCCTTTACGTGTCGTCGCCGCTTCCGAAGCGGCGTTCGATGGCGAGCTGTCTCTGGTTGGGCCCGATGGCAACGCCGCCGTTAAAACGCGCGAACGTCAAGGCGGGCCTCCGTACCATTGGTTCGCCGAAGTCGCAGCACCCGAGCCCGGCAAATGGCAAGCGAAGCTGACGCGCGATGGCGCGAAGGCGGACTGCAGCACGATCACGCGCGAAATTACTGTGCGCCGCACAGCCGGGGGTTCGCCGGGCGCAACGCAGGGCAGCGTTTGGCCGCTTCGAAGTTCTTGGAACCGCGCCAACGAAAACCTGTATTCCGTCTGGATCGAGAAACTCTTCGATGCGCCGCTTGATGCCGCGCCCTCGTGGCCGGCCTTGCATGAAGTGCTGCGTGATAAATCGCGCAACGTGCTGTTCAATCATCTGGGTCTCAAAGAAGACGAGAAGGGGACTGTGATAAAGCCCGATTGCGCCGACCTGCCGTATTTCTTGCGCGCGTACTTCGCCTTCAAGATGGGGTTGCCGTTTGGATACTCAAAATGTTCGCGCGGCGGCGGCGGCAAGGCCCCGCAATGCACGTCGTGGTGGAACATTCAGAACGAGGAGCCGGTCGAGCAGCCGGACGAGAAGAAAGAGTCCGATCTGTTATCCGGCGTGTTCGGCGGCGAAAAGCGTCCGGTCAGGAAAGCCGCATCGCGGCCGCCGGGGCTTGCGGCAGGGTTTGGGCATTATTTGAAGTCGACTGTTGCCAACGGCGTCCATTCCGGGGCCGGGCGTACGGCGGCAGGCGACGACAAGACCGACTATTATCCAGTGCCGCTGTCGCAAGAGTCACTTCGCCCCGGCACAGTGTACGCCGATCCCTACGGCCACTTTCTGGTGCTCGTGAAGCGCGTGGCGCAAACGGGCGATGCGGCCGGCGTTTTGCTCGCTGTCGATGGTCAACCCGATGGCACGGTGGCGCGCAAACGCTTCTGGCGCGGCAACTTCTTGTTCGCGAACGACCCCGCGCTTGGCGGTCCCGGCTTCAAGCGCTTCCGCCCAGTTGTGCGCGAGAAGAAGAGCGGCTTGAGGCGGCTAACCAACGGCGAGATCGAGAAGAACGCAGAGTACGGCGATTTCTCGCTCGATCAGTCGAAGCTCGCAGTCGAGGGCTTTTACGACAAAATGGAAGATGTGATGTCGCCCAACCCGCTCGACCCCGTGCGCGCGATGAAAGAGGTCATCACGGCACTCGAAGAGCAGGCCAAGACGCGCGTCAACTCGGTCGAGAACGGGCGCAAGTATCACGCGGGCGGCGGCGGGGAGGCGGCGATGCCTGACGGCGCGTCGATCTTCGAGACGACGGGCGCGTGGGAAGATTTTGCGACGCCCTCGCGCGATCTGCGTTTGTTGATTGCCATTGATGTTGTGCGCGGCTTTCCCGATCGCGTGGCGCGGCGGCCCGAACGTTATGCGATGCCGAAGGACAAGAGCGCGGCAGAGGTGAAAAATGATTTGGAGGCCACGCTCGCGAGCGAGCTAGAAGCGCGCAAGTTTTCCTATACGCGCAGCGATAGCTCGACGTGGACGCTGGCGCTCAAGGATATGATCGCGCGAACCGCTGACCTCGAGATGGCCTACAACTTGAATGATTGTGTAGAGCTGAGATGGGGTGCTGTCGAGAAAAGCGACGAAGCCGCGACCTGCAAGCGGCGCGCGCCGGCGGCCCAACGCACCAAGATGGGCGAGTACCGCAAGTGGTTCAACGAGCGGCGGCGGCCGCCGAGGGAGTAGGTGCGTTTGACATTCCTTATCTCCCCATGTCTTCTGCACTTGGGACGAAGAGAGGGCAAGCCCCGGACTTGATCTGGGGAAGGGCCGCCGCTTCCACCAGCATTATTGCCGCCTTTCTCTCTACCCGCGTTCCCGGCCTAAAGACTGCCGAAGCAGTCTGAAGAGCCGGGATCTTTACCGGGTTATGGCGTGCCTCAATGCGGCGGGTAAAGATCCCGGCTCGCGCGCGGAAATCTCATTCAGGAAATGATTGTAAGCCGGGGCCGCGCTTGGCCGGGAACGCGGGTAGAGAGAAAGGCGGCAGCACGTTTGAACAAGCGGCTGGTAAACTCTTGGGACAGAATACCCGCGCCGGGGAGAGGGGGATACAATTCAATCCGCGCGGCGGATGGTGTCCCCAAGGCGAACCTCGCCGCCTTCGAGGATGCGGGCCGTGATGCCGCCGTGGCCGCGAACCGCATTGTAGCCGCCGGGGCCGAGGTTTGTTTCCATGCGGCTACAGGGTGCGCACTCGCCGGAGTATTCGAGGAGCGCGGTGCCGATGTTAAAGCGGTGGCCTTTGAGCGCCGAAAGGTTGATGCCTTGCGTGACGAAGTTGCGCCGGAGAAGTTCGGGCGGGATTACATCGCGGCCGAGGTAAGAAGCGATTGCCTCGAGAGATTCTGCGGAGATGAGTGTTGCTTGTCGCGCGCCGTCGCGGCTCGTTTCATAGCGGTCGCCTTCGATGCCGTGCGCCGCGATCAATTGCGTGGAGTTGGGCGTGACGACGGGCGCACTGCGCGCGGGGCGTAGGCCGATCCACTGAAGCGTGCCGGGACGCAGAGGGGCCGATATGAGTTGAGCGAGTAACGAGTCTGATGATCGGGGCATGTCAAATTACCAGTTGCACTCAACGAGGCGCCTCTCGCGTCCCCTCTCCCCCTCTAAGGCGAGGGGGAGAGGGAGCCGATCACACCTCCAGCCACCTGACCGCATAGACGGGCGGTAATCGCGCGCTCGCGGCACTCCAAGAGTCGCCTTGGTCTTCAGTGACCCACAAGCCGCCGGTGGTCGAGCCGATGACGAGTGAATTGCCGTCGGCGCTGATGTCCATGCCGTGACGGTAGACGATGTCGTAACTCGGTTCCTTCGGCAGGCCCTTGCGCAGGATGTCGAATGTTTTGCCGCCGTCGCGCGTGCGCGTCACGACGAATTGGCCGTCGGAGGGGATGCGTTTCTCGTCCTTGATCTCTGGGATAAACCACGCCGTGTCGCCGTCGTTCGGGTGCACGGCAACGGCAAAGCCGAACGACGACGGCTTCACGTTCTCGATTTCTTTCCAAGTTTTGCCGCTGTCGTCCGAGCGGAAGATGCCGTTGTGATGCTGGATCCACATGCGGTCGGGTTGGCCAACGCATTGCACGAGGCGATGCGCGTCTTGGCCGTTGGGATTGAACTTGTGTTCTTCGGGCGCGTGGTCCTGCCACATGCCGGAGTTGTCGTTGGTCCAGGTTTTGCCTGAGTCTTTTGTTTGCCAGACGCCGCCTGTTGAGACGCCGCAGCGCACGGTTTTTGGGTTGCGCGGATCGACGCAAATGGAATGGAGGCCGGGCAAGTCTGCGCCGCCGCCCATCCATTCGCTGCGTTTGGGATGGCGCCAGAGGGAGTCCACGATGTGCCAGCTTTCGCCGTGGTCGTCAGAGCGGAACAGTCCGCCTGGCAGCGTCCCGCACCAGAGCACGCCATTTTCCTTCGCGCCGCCGGTTTCTAAGCCCCAGACGCGCACCGTGCTCCAGGGAATTGGGTTGCCCCACATATCGTTTTCGTCGTTGCCTTCGGGTTTTTCAGGATAGGCGGGCGCGGGTTTTTCTTGCCACTCGGCACCGGGGCCGTCGGCGCGATGCATCTTGACGCCGAAGTGACCGTGGTCGAGCGCGGCGTAGAGTTTGCCGCTGCGCTTGTCATGGAGAACCATCGACACATTGTCGGCGAGGAAATCGGCGCGCTCGATTTTCCAGGGCGCGGCTTTGGTGCCGGTCTTGGCAAGGGTGAAGAGGCCTTTGCGCGTGGCGGCGAGAACTTTGAGGGACATGAGCGTATCTCCCTCTCCCCGTTTCTGCACTCAACGGGGAGAGGGGACAAGACTATCCGCCCGAAAGCGCGGGGACAATCAGGATTTCGCTGGTGCTTGAGAGTTTGTCTGTGAGCGTCTTGCGATCACGTAGAGCCTTTCCGTCAACGAATATCGAGATGTGTTTGCGGACGTGGGCTTGATCGTCGAGGACGTAGCTGCGAGCGGCGGGGTTGATCGCGAACGCGTTGTCCAATGCCGCGCGCGCGGTTGCGCCCGGGACTTCGACGGGCGGGCAATCGATGTGCCGCTTCATGGCGTGGGAGAAAACGACGCGTGGCAAGAGCTCACCCCCTCACCCCATCCCTCTCCCCAAGGGAAGAGGGCGATACTCAGATCGTAAAGCTCGTCCCGCAGCCGCATGACGCGGTGGCGACGGGGTTCTTGATCTTGAAGGCCGCACCCATAAGGTCATCGACGAAATCGATTTCCGATCCCTTCATGTATTCGACAGACATAGGATCAATGACAACGGTCGCGCCCGAACGCTCGAGCACGAGGTCGTCGGCGGCTCTATCGGCCACAAGGTTGAATTTGTATTGGAAACCCGAGCAGCCGCCACCCTCCACGGAGACGCGGAGAAGTGGTGTCGCCGGATCGCCCGCTGCAATCTCGGAAATGCGCTTGGCGGCGCGTTCGGTTAAGGTAACGGGGCTGGTCATAGTTGAATATGTCTCTGAAAGCTGCTTGTGCAGCACTCTGGATGCTCTACCCAAGATAGGTAGTCAGCAGGGGTTGTCAAACCCCTCTATGGGTTCTTGATGACGATTACATTGAAAGCTGTGCCGGACGCCGCCGATTTCGGGCAAAGTCTCGCGCCCGGAGAGCGCAGGCCCGGACCCTATGCCGCGAGTGCTATCCAATCACGCGGGCGGCGGTTTGACGAGCCACAGTGCCCAACGCGCAGCCCCTTTCAGCGCGACCGCGACCGCATTTTGCATTCGACCGCGTTTCGCCGTCTCACATACAAGACGCAGGTGTTTCTGTTTCACGAGGGCGACCACTTCCGCACCCGGCTGACGCACACGCTGGAAGTGGCGCAAATCGCCCGAACGATTGCGCGGCAATTGCGCTTGGATGAAGACTTGGCTGAAGCGCTCGCGCTGGCGCACGATCTCGGACATTCGCCGTTTGGGCATGCGGGCGAGCGCGCGCTCGACACGGCTATGCATGCGCATGGCGGCTACGATCACAACGCGCAATCGCTGCGGATTGTGACGGTGTTAGAGCGAAAATATCCGGCGTTCGATGGTCTCAACTTGACGTGGGAGATGCTGGAGGGTTTGGCGAAGCATAACGGGCCGGTTGGGGATCTCGATGGTGCAGTGGCGAAATCGGTACGCCGCGTTGAAGCGTGGCGTTCGTTAGAGCTTCATCAGTGGGCGTCGGCCGAAGCGCAGGTGGCGAGCTTAGCGGACGATATTGCTTATCTGGCACATGATGTGGATGATGGATTGCGCGCCGGATTGTTGACGCTTGAGATGCTGGAGCCGGTTCCGTTCGCCGGGCCGATTGCTGCCAAGGTCGCGGCACTGGCTGTGGAGCGCTCCGATGGACGCGCCATCTATGAAGTGACGCGGCGCATGATCACAGTGATGATTGGCGATCTCATTGCGCATTCGCGTGCAGAGCTGGCGCGGCTTGGGCCGGCGTCTCCTGACGACATCCGGCAGGCGGGGAGAGCAGTGATCGGGTTTTCGCCGGCACAGGCGAGTGACCTTGCGGCGCTCAAGGCGTTTCTCTTTGCCAATGTCTACCGCCACCACAGAGTCATGGGTGTGATGCAAAGCGCCGAGACCATTCTGCGCGACCTGTTCGATTATTATCTGACTGACGGCACGGCCCTGCCGGCGGCGTGGCAGCGGGCGGCCGTTGGCTTGAGCGAACGGCGCAGGGCACGGCTGATCGCGGACTTCGTTTCAGGTCAGACCGACCGCTACGCAATCGCCGAACACCGCCGCCTGTTTGCCGTGACGCCGGATATGGGGTAGAGCGCGACTTGAACTCCCTCTACCCATTTCTGCACTTGATGGGGAGAGGGCCATGCTGGAAGCATGTCTTCGACATGACGTGAGGGGCGGCCGCTTGTTCGAGTTTGTTGCCGCCCCTCACCCTAACCCTCTCCCCGTGAAGAACGGGGAGAGGGGACCAAGTCCCAAGGATCTTTCGATGAATATCTTTGCCGAAGTTGAAGCGCGCGTGATCGCAGCGCTGGACGCGTTGAAAGCGGAAGGCAAGCTTCCGGCCGATTTGGCGATTCCTGAAATCGTGGCGGAGGCGCCACGTGATCCCACACATGGCGACGTGGCGGTCAACGCCGCGCTTGTTCTCGCGAAGCCAGCAAAGATGAAACCGCGCGATATTGCGGATGCGCTGAAAGCCAAGCTTGAGACCGCGAAAGACGTCGCCAAGATTGATGTCGCGGGGCCTGGCTTCTTGAACATCACGTTCAAGCCAGAGGTCTGGCAAAATCTGGTGCGCACGATTTTGCAGGACGCGGAGAAGTTTGGAGCTGACCGCGCGAGCAAGGGCGAGAAAGTCAACGTCGAATACGTTTCGGCCAACCCGACCGGGCCGATGCACGTTGGTCATTGCCGGGGCGCGGTGTTTGGTGACGTGTTGGCAAATTTGCTGGCGTTCGCAGGCTTCGATGTGACGCGCGAATACTACATCAATGATGCGGGCGGACAGGTCGATGTGCTCGGAAAATCGGCGTTTCTGCGCTATCGCGAGGCGCTTGGCGAAGATATCGGCGCAATTCCTGAAGGATTTTATCCAGGCGATTATTTGAAACCTGTGGGTGACGCGCTTGCCAAAGAGCACGGCAAGAAACTGCTGGCGATGAAAGAGGCCGAATGGCTGCCGCTGGTGCGCTCGTTCGCCATCGATAAGATGATGGACATGATCCGTGACGACCTCGCGGCTTTGAACATTAAGCACGATGTCTTCTTCTCGGAAGCGTCATTGACGCGTGCGGGCAAGGATCAAGTCAAGGCGGCGATCAGTGTGCTCGATAAGAAGGGCTTGATCTACGTGGGCAAGCTCGAAAAGCCCAAAGGTCACGACGATGACGAGTGGGAAGACCGCACGCAGACGCTGTTCAAATCGACGGAGTTCGGTGACGATGAAGATCGCGCGATCCAGAAGTCGGATGGCGGCTACACGTATTTTGCCGGCGACGTCGCGTATCACCACGACAAACTGAGCCGGGGCTTCCTGCATCTCATCAACGTCTTCGGCGCCGATCACGTTGGCTACATCAGCCGCATGAAGTCGGCCGTGGCGGCGCTCTCAGACGGCAAGGCGGACCTCGACGTGAAGGTTGTGCAACTCGTCAAGCTCTACAAGAACGGCGAGCCGTTCAAGATGTCGAAGCGGGCGGGGACGTTCGTGACGCTGCGCGACGTGGTCGACGAGGTTGGCCGCGAT
>JAYSVT010000160.1:0-5475 GCA_043718455.1 Hyphomicrobium sp. | reverse complement strand
TCCAAGTGTGCCATAAATCGTCAGTTGCTCAGAGGTTCCCTAAATCGAGATCGCATACAGCCGTTGCGGATGCGTGTGCAGGTCTTCCAACCAGCTTTTTAATATGAGCTGGGCACGCCCCTTGCAAATTCGGCTGATGCGCGCCTCATGTCAGGCGAAACGGCGCGCAAAACGGGGGAAAACTGGGAAACCCCGTCTTACCTTACTATATAAAGCCACGGCAAAGAGATCAAAATGGTACAAATAGTCCCGAAGCTTGGTACAATTCCATTTCCCAGATTGCCAAGGTCTAATTCGCCTCTCATGGCGGCGGGAGAACGATTGAGTTCCAATATTAATCGTTCAGAGCGATCCACGGATATTGGCGGCTTGCTTGGGATACTCGGGCGAAACCTCTGGAAAATCATTGCCTGCACGATTGCCGCACTTACGCTTGCAGTCACTTACCTAGCCTTTGCGATACCCCTCTATACGGCGACAGCATCACTTTTTGTTGACCCAAGGACGCGCAAGGTCGTCTCCGAAGAAGTTGTGCAAGGCGGCTTTGGTTCAGACTTGGCACTCGTCGAAAGCCAAGTCTCAATACTGACTTCCGACGCTGTATTGAAGCGCGTCGTTGATAAACTGCAGCTCGAGTCCGATCCAGAATTTGCGCCACCTCTCGGACAGGGCGTGCTGTCCCGAATCAAGTCGCTGATCATCCCGCGCGCCACCGATCCAGACAAAACTGTTCAAGCCATTGCTTCGCTTTACCAAACCATTAAGGTGAAACGGGCGCAGAAGACTTACGTTGTCGATGTCGACGTGACAGCCTCCACTCCGATCAAAGCGCAGCGCGTCGCGGAAGCTGTTGTCGAAGCCTATCTGGCTGACCAGACCGCGGCCAAGGCCGCCGAAGCCAAACGCGCCAACGGCCTGATTGATGCCCGCCTTGGCGAACTGCGCGAGCAAGTGCGGCGCGCCGAAATCCGGGTCGACGAATTTAAGAAGACCAACAAGATTTTGACCTCCGAAGGCGGGATTGTCACCGAGCAACAGCTTTCAAAGATCAACAGCGAGCTGATTACTGCCCGCGCGGTCGCCGCCGAGAGTAAGGCCCGCCAGGAACAGATCAATATTGTCTTGAAGTCCGCCGCTGGTCCGGAAGTCTTACCGGATGCCATCCGGTCGGGACTCATTCAGAAGTTGCGCGAGCAGTATGCCCAGGTCGCACGACGTGAAGCCTCGCTCAGCTCGCAGCTCCAGCCCCGCCACCCGGTTCTCATCGACGTGCGCTCGCAGCTCAAAGAAGTAAAGTCCCAGATTAGTGCCGAACTGAAGCGCATCGCAGCATCGTCTCAGAGCGAATTTCAAATCGCGACCAGCCGGGAACGCGATTTGTCGGCGCAGCTCGACCGCTCAAAAGCAGAAGTAACCCTTTCCAACACAGCTCAAATCAAGCTCAGAGAGCTTGACCAGGAAGTGACGGCAAGCCGCGAGTTGTTGAAATTATTCCTTGGGCGCGCCAAGGAAACTCAGGAGCAGCAGAACGTTTCGACGCCCGACGCCCGCGTTATCACGGCGCCGTCCGTTCCCTCGAGGCCATCGAAGCCAATTACGTGGCTGGTTCTGGCCCTTGGACTGCTTGGCGGAGTGGGGCTAGGCTTGGCTTCGGCACTGGTGACCGACCATCTCGACAGCAGTCTGAGGACGGTCAAAGATCTTGGTGACGAAGTAGGTACATCGAACGTGTCGTCTATCCCAGATCTGACGGCTGGCCGCGGTGTTGTGTCCCGGAGATCCAGAAACTGGAACCAGCCGGAACGCGTGGAGGCTGCCCAGTTCAGCGATATCTTGAATGCACTCGCCGACGTTCGCACAAACGATGACGGTCATTACCGGCAATCTATTCTGCGCCTGCTCTCGAAGATTAAGAGCCGGCAAAAGCCCGCACGCCCGCACACAGTGTTGATTGCGTCTCCGTCGGCAAATGCCGGAAATTCAGGAACGGCGTTGGCTTTGGCCTATGCTGCGGCATTGGCAGGGGAGCGAGTCCTGCTGGTTGACGCAACATCGAGTAATCCCGAACTATCAAAAGTCTTTGCGACAACGCTCAAGCAAACCAATGTCGTAGTACTCGACAACAAAGACCACCTTGCTCAGATAACGACACGAGACGATCGCTCCGGCTTGGCATTCCTGCCGATTGCGTTAGCCGACTTGAGAACCCTGAAACTTCAGCAACGCCGCCGGCTGATTGCGGGTCTCAACGGCTTGAGCCAGTCTTATGATCTGATTTTCATTGACGCAGGCGCCGTACTTGAGGACGAAGCAACCACAAGTTTGCTGCCGGCGGCCGATCAGATCTTCGTCGTTGCCCGCTCTGGCCACACGACTCGATCAGAGTTGGCGAGCATACTCGAAGTCCTCGACCCCGCTCATGATCGTATTTCCGGTGCCATTCTTACCATGGCGCCCGTCTAATTAGGTGCTCGGCCGCCTTAACTTGATGCTCGTGGTATTGATGCGACCAATCCGCACCACACTATCGGCCAATGCGACAAAGCTTGCACCACGTCTCCGGTGAACCCTGCGCAAGGGAGCTCATAATGGCGGGAGCAACGGGCACGCCATTAATCACGCCGTCGATGTTCTGCACGCGACGCCAATCTAAGGCACGGATGTTGCTACGTTTTGGTTGGGACGGGCAGACCGTCCTGGAACCGGCGACGGTTGTTCAAGGCGCGCAGAGCACACCAACTGGACCAGACGCACTAGCGCTATGCACCCAGACACACAAAAGTCCGTTGGTTTTGAACAAAATTGCGTCTAAAGAAAACACAGCTCAACGGTTTTGAAGACCCCTATGAGCGCGCATTTGAGTGAGTACAGTTATGGCGTCACATCACCTGCCTTACCTCGCAAAAATCGACGGCTGCGGTATCAACACCGCAGATCTCGACAGCGCCATCCGCTCAATTGTTGCGCGCGCGAAAGCGGCCGAGCCCTTCACGGTATTCACGCTCAACCTTGATCATCTCGTGAAGTTGCGGCGCAGTGCAGCGTTCCGGAATGCCTACGCGAACGCCAGCGTCGTAACCGCCGACGGCGCACCGGTTGCCTGGCTCGCGCGCTTCCAAAACGCAAAAATCCAACGCGCAACAGGCGCGGACCTCCTGATGCCACTCGCCGAAGCGGCCGCCGAAGCGCGTTTGCCTGTGTTTCTCTTTGGCTCATCCGCCGACGTCATGGCGCGTGCCGGCCGGGATCTCGGAGAACGCACCGATGGCCTGATCGACATCGCCGGAACAATGGCCCCGTCCGAGACCTTCGATCCCAACGGCAGCGAAGCCGACACCGCATTGCAACGCATCCGCGCCTCCGGTGCTAAGCTTGTTTTCATCGCACTTGGCGCACCGAAGCAGGAACTCTTCGCCGAGCGCGCGCGATCGCTTGGCATCAATTGCGGTTTTATCTGCATCGGTGCGGCGCTCGATTTCATCGCTGGCACGCAGGTACGCGCGCCGGAAAGCATGCGCGATAACGGCCTCGAATGGCTGTGGCGGTTAGCCACCAATCCGCGCCGATTAGCTAGGCGCTATACCGAATGCGCTGGTGTTCTATTTGACCTAGTCGTGATCGCACCGCTGCGTCAAAGAGCCATGAAGCTGCGCACGTAGTCACTGGCACACACCCGCTTTGAAATCGCGGCTGTGTACAGAATTAAGCTTGTGCTGAATTTCCGGAGACATTCGCTTCGATCAGCCGCTAAAGGTCACGTCATGGCAAAGAAGATCCTCTTTTATACACACGGACTTGTCGATGGCGGCGGAGAGCGGCTGTGGTCTTGTTTGGCCACCGCGATGGGGCAGCGCGGCCACGATGTCATGTTCGTCCAAGATTTCGAAGCCGACGAAAACCGAGCCAACCTCGATAATTCAATCCCCCTCTTTACACTCGGCCGGGGCCATTTCCGGGCCGTCAAACGGCTCGCCGAATTGCTGAAAAGCGAGAAGCCGGACATTGCGCTCTCGGCGATCGGCGGGTCAAATATCAAGCTTATGCTGGCCAAGTGGCTGGCACACTCCCCGGTCAAAACAATCATCACGTATCACGGCTTCAGGGAATGGAAGACCGGACTGCTGAGTTTCATGACCTACTTGGGCTTGCCGGTCCTGAGTGCAATTGCCGATTGTACCGTTGCTGTATCGGACGGTCTTCGGGAGCAGCTCCTCGCAAAGTGGGGCGCAAGGCCCGACAAAACAATCACCATTCTCAATCCAGTCTTTTATCCCAAAAGCGCCCGCGTGCCCTCAAAGGCCGAACTTGAAGCGCGCCCGGATATACTTTTGGCCGTCGGCCGAATGGTTCCTGAAAAGGATTTCATCACGCTCGTGCGGGCGTTCGCGCGGCTTGAGCGCCCGGCAGCCCGTCTCATCATCCTTGGCAAAGGACCGGAAGAGGCAAAGATCGTCGCCGAACTTGATCGTCTCGGGATACGCCATCGCGTCTCTCTTCCCGGATACAGCAAGGAACCCTGGAAGCACTACTCGGAAGCCAAGTGTTTCGTGCTGTCTTCGAACTCCGAACCTTTCGGCAACGTCGTCGTCGAAGCGATGGCATATGGACTTACCATCGTTGCAACGGCCTGTTCTGGTCCTCAAGAGATTCTGCGCCACGGCGAATTTGGCCGCATCGTTGCTGTCGGCAACGACTTGCAATTGGCGCACGCTATGGCTGGCGCGCTCGACAATCCCGGCGATCCAGCCGTTCGCCGCAAGCGCGCCGACGACTTCTCATTTGACGTGCGGGTGCCAACCTACGAGCGCCTCGTCGCTAAGGTTCTCGGAGAGCAACCAGCAGCAGACGTCGTGCCGGTCGCAGATTTGGCCGAGCAGCGCAGAACCGTGGCCTGAGACCGGGTCAAATAAGGGACCGGGGCATGGCAGCAACCACCGAAAAACGCCGCGTTTATCTCGACCTGACCCATCTCGGCCGGCACGTGACCGGCATCGAACGCGTTTCAATCGAGCAGTTTGAGCGTGTGTCGTTCGATGACGCGACGCTCATACCTGTGCGCTCGTCGAGCGTCATATCCATGATCCTGCGCCAGCAATTCTTGTTGCCACTTTACGCGCTGCACCACCCCAACGCCCTTTTTGTCTTTCCGGGGTTTCCCCCGTCCCCCTTTTTCTCGCTCATCCGGCATCGCGTGCTGATGTACGTGCACGATACGTTTCTCATCACGCGGCAGAAGGATCTGAGTTCCAAGGCACGGATCTACATGGCACCCCAGTTCCGGCGCGCCGTGAAATCTCTCCAACATTTCCTCGTCAATTCGGAAAAAACGCGCGACGACCTGGCCCAACATACGAGGCCCGGCGCCAGCATTGGCGTCTATCGCCCGGGGGTCAGAAACGTTTTCAACCTCTCGTCCGGGTCGAGAGCCCGCCGGGAAGGCCCACCAAAACCGCTCCGGCTGATTTCACTCGGTAC
>JAYSVT010000159.1:0-5481 GCA_043718455.1 Hyphomicrobium sp. | reverse complement strand
TTGTCGCGCGATATCGCCGTGGGATGTTGGGTTTCGCCCTCCATGCGCACGTGCCGTGCGCGGGCTCTACCCAACCTACACCTGCCTTCCTCACTCCTCGGGCGCAAAGCCCGTGCCCACATCGCGCATATCGCGGCCCGCATCCCGTCCGGGCGGCGTTGGCAATCTAATCACGCGCTCCTTGGTCTCGGCAGGCGCGGCCGCTGCGGCTTCATTTTGCACACCGATGGGCTTCACCGCTTCGCCGTTTTCGCATGTACGCACGGGATCGGCTGCCAAGTCGTCAAGGCCGTTTTTGCCGCTACTTCCTTCGTGCCGGCGGCCATAGCGATTGCGCCATTCGGCAACGCGGCCCGTCGCCTGGCGGCGCACGCCTTCGCCCGCATTGCAGTAGATATTCTGATAGATATCGTCGATCCAAACGCGCTCGTTTGGGGGAGAATTCGCAACCGCGACGTCAATCAAATTGAGCGCTGCGATCTGATCCTTCGGCACATACTTTCCGCGCCAGAGAAGATCCGCCAGGAACGCCTGCGCGCCCGCATGTCCGCCGCGCGACAGACGCGACAGCCAGTGGCGGCCATTCTCGATCTTGCTGTCCTGATCGTCGGAATCGGACAGGTCGATGTCGGGCCCTTCGCCACGCAACAGCACCTTCGCAAGTTCGAACTGCGCGTCTTCGTTGTTGAACGATAACGCCGCGCGCTGCAGCGCCCGGTCGGCCGCAGCCACGTCCGGCTTCAAGCCGCTTTGCGCCAGACCTTCACGCAAATAGTTGGAGACGTGAGTCAAAGATCTCGCGGCAATCGGCGCCATGTCTTCGTCGTCGGGATCGACATCGCGCAAATCATCCGCCAGCTTCTTGAAGATGCCGTAGGCTTTGGGATGATCGGTGTAGGAGCCTTCGTTGTCGGCATAGATGCGCGCAAGATAGAACGAGCCGACCACTGGGCTCGACTCGGACGCGGCTTCAAGTGCTGGCACCGCCAACTCATAATAGCCGCCATTGAAGGCCGAAATGCCCTGATGCAAGGCGTCATCCGGCGAGCGGAAAGTTATCCCGCCTCCAGCCGCCGCTGTTGCGGCCGAGAGCAACGAGCACGCAGCGCCTGCAATCAAAAGCCTCTTGAGACTAGATGTCCGCATAACAGTGTACTTCCGCTTTTCCACCAGCATGTGTCACCGCGCCGTAGCGCGCCGGCCCAACCTGGTCCGCAAATTTCCGCAACGCGCCCGACTGATAAGGGTTGGGCGGCGCCTTCCATGATTTCCTGCGGTGCTCGAGCTCCGCCGCGTCAACTTCGAGTTCGATGCTGCCAGCTTCAGCATCGAGCGCAATGATGTCGCCGTTTTGTACAAGTGCGATCGGCCCGCCGACGGCTGCTTCCGGACCAACGTGGCCCACACAGAACCCGCGCGTCGCGCCAGAAAACCGTCCATCCGTGATGAGGGCCACCTTATCGCCCGCGCCTTGGCCGTAGAGCGCCGCCGTGGTTGACAGCATTTCGCGCATGCCCGGGCCGCCCTTGGGCCCTTCATAGCGGATGACGAAAACATCGCCGTCCTTGTACTGGCGCGTTTCCACAGCGTGAAACGCATCTTCTTCGCAATCGAAACAAATCGCGGGGCCGCGGAACTTCAGATTCTTCATGCCGGCAACTTTCACGATGGCCCCGTCTGGCGCGAGCGATCCTTTAAGACCTACGACACCGCCCGTCGGCGTGATTGGATTTGAAACCGGGTAGATCACCTTCTGGTCTTTGTTAAAAGTTACGGAGGCGAGATTCTCTGCCAGCGTCTTACCCGTGACCGTGATGCAGTCGCCGTGCAGGATGCCGCCTTCCATCAGCGCTTTCAGTATCTGCTGAACGCCGCCGATGTCGTACACGTCCTTGGCGATATATTTGCCGCCCGGTTTCAAGTCGGCGATGTAGGGCGTTTTTTTGAAAATCTCAGCCACATCGAACAGATCGAAATCGATGCCGCATTCATGCGCCATGGCCGGCAAATGCAGCGCGCCATTGGTCGAGCCGCCTGTTGCGGCAACAATGACGGCAGCATTTTCAAATGCCTTCCTCGTGCAAATGTCGCGCGGGCGGATGCCGAGTGCGATCAGCTTCATCACAGCTTCGCCGCTGGCACGAGCGTACTCGTCGCGGCTTTCGTAAGGTGCCGGCGCACCAGCCGAACCCGGCAACGCGAGGCCAATGGCTTCGGAAACACAAGCCATCGTATTGGCCGTGAACTGCCCGCCGCACGATCCAGCCGAAGGGCACGCCACACATTCAAGTTCATGCAATTCCGCGTCCGACATCTTGCCGGCCGAATGCATGCCGACGCCTTCGAACATGTCTTGAACAGTCACGTCTCGGCCCTTGTAGCGTCCGGGCAAAATCGAGCCGCCGTACATGAACACGCTCGGCACGTTGAGGCGCAACATTGCCATCATCATGCCGGGCAAGCTCTTGTCGCAGCCCGCGATACCAACGAGCGCGTCGTAGCTGTGGCCGCGCATCGTCAGTTCGATCGAGTCGGCGATCACTTCGCGCGACGCAAGGCTCGACTTCATGCCCTGGTGACCCATGGCGATGCCGTCGGTGACAGTGATCGTGCAAAATTCGCGCGGCGTGCCGCCAGCTGCCTTGACGCCGGCCTTCGCGGCCTGCGCTTGCCGCATCAGTGAAATATTGCAGGGCGCTGCTTCATTCCAGCACGACGCCACGCCAATAAACGGGCGGTGGATCTCTTCCTCCGTCAGCCCCATCGCGTAATAATACGAGCGATGCGGCGCGCGCGAGGGTCCTTCCGTCACGTGGCGGCTGGGCAGCTTCGATTTATCGAACGTCTTCGCGTCCATTAGTATTCCTCTTCAGGTCTTGCCACTTCAAGTCTGGGTGCGGGCGGCACGACCGATCACACAAGTGTTTGTGTCTATTCCGTCCAAGTAGACCGACGTCGCCAACCCAGCCGTTTGCCAGCCGTTTGCGCGGTCGCGCAAGGGACGAGCGCCATGTTGAGCGGACAAGGCCCAAAAACTCTTCACGTCCCTTCCCTTGCTGTTGCGCGGCATTTGTGGCCCGATAGTGGCATAGCCCCAAAACACCGTTGCCCTTAGGCAACAAGTGCTTAACGATCGATCCGAGGAAGGTCTTAAATTCACGCCAGCCTTGCGTACGGGCCCTGCCGGCGCGGTCCACGAGAGGCGCGCCACAGGTCGATAATGCCGTGCCATTGCGGGCACTTCGCAGCATCGACCTTATAAACCGACTTCGGCGCTCAAAGGGCCTGAGTGGGGCGGTTAAGCGGCATTTTTTTCGTTATCTATTCACGGCCGGGCTTCATAGTGTTCGCGACGCGGTGCAATCGGCCGTGCCCAATTTATTTCCTGACGGGGAGGCACTTTTGGATACGCTTTCAGACGCCGTACCGGCCGCCGCTCCGAAGGATGCCATCGACATCACATTCGATTCTAGAGGAGACCGGCTATTCGGCCTTGGGCTCATCAATGGCCTCCTGAAAATTCTGACCCTCGGGATTTATTCGTTCTGGGGAAAAACCGAAGTGCGCCGCCGCATTTGGTCGTTCACGCGGCTAAACGGCGAGCCGCTCGAATATACCGGCACGGGAAAAGAATTGTTTCTCGGGTTCCTCATTATCTTTGGCGCGGTCCTGCTCCCAGTCTTGCTCGCGGGTTTTGCCGTCGTCTACGCGTTCCCCGGCAATAAAACTGCGATCGCATCCTACCAAGCGGCTGTCTACATCGCGTTCTTCATGCTCGTTGGCAATGCCATCTACAGAGCGCAACGATTCCGCATGAGCCGCACGCGCTGGCGCGGTATTCGCGGCAGCCTTGAAGGCAGTCCTGCCGCCTACGCGTGGGCCTATTTCTGGACGCTCGTCGCACCCTTTGGATTGGTCGCGGCTCTTTCCGGCCTGGTCTCCTGGGTAACGGGACCGAGTGTTGGCGGGCTCATTGTCGTTATCGGCTTTATCGCGGCGCTCTGGATCTTCCCGTGGCGCGCAAACAAGCTGCAGGGAATGATGACCAACAACATGCGCTTTGGCGATAGGCCATTTTCCTACTCCGGTACATCGGGCCCGCTCTACAAGCGCTATTTCTTTGCTTGGGCAGGGAGCGCGATTCTCTATATCGGCGCCTCTGCTGCGGGCATCGCTTACGCGTACAACGCTGGACTTGTCGAACTCATGCAAGTGGGCTTGCCGCCGTCAGGTCCGCAGATACTTGTCTTTTTCGCCATTGGTCTTCTGACCATCGTCGCGATTGGACTCATCACCGCTTGGTACCGCGCCAACCAGATGAACCACTTCGCCCAACACACCCATTTGGAAGGCGCGACTTTCAAATTGCAGGCTTCTGGCAAAAGTCTGATGTGGCTGCTGTTCTCGAATTGGATGCTGGCCGTGCTCGGCCTCATCGGCGGCGCCGCCCTCGGCGGATTTCTGGCGTATTCGGCTGGTCTCTTGCCAACTTCGCCAGAACCCGGCGCAGAACCCGTGGAACCAGGCCTGTTACCGATACTCGTAATGGTGGCGCCCATCATTCTTGCCACAACCCTCGCGACCACATTTGCGCAATTCCGTTCGGCACGCTATTTCTTGTCGCGCTTGAAGCTCGATGGAAAACTCAATCTCAATGCCATCCTGCAGAGCCAGGGCACCGGTCCCAAACGCGGCGAAGGCTTAGCTCAGGTGTTCGATCTCGATGCCTTCTAGTTCACACTTTGCCAGCTCGCACTTTGCAAGGCTGAGCGACGGCAAGTCGGCGGCGGCGCGCAACGCCCAAGTGCGCTTGGATTTAAGCGGGCTCGAGATTTCCGCTGAAGACCCCATCGAGCGCTTCCGCTGGCCCTACGACACGCTGCGCGCGGGCGAGCCCATCCGTCCGCTGTCCGTCGATGTCCTCTTGAGTTCGGCCGCCTCACCCGGCGCCACGCTCTTCGTACCCGGCTCCCAATTCGCATCCGAACTCGCCAAACGCGCAGCCCACTTGACGGCCAAGGCCGAACGCTGGCGCCACGCCCGCCCGTGGATCATCGGCGCTGGCGCCGTAGCTGCATTCTTCGCGTTTCTCGCTGTCTCGGGTTGGAGCCCCATCCGCACCATCGCGTCCGTTCTGCCGCAAAGTTGGCGCGACCGTTTGGGAACAGCAACCATCCGGTCGATTGCCGAAGACAAGAAACGCTGCACCGATAGCGCTGGCCTCGCGGCGCTGGACAAATTGACAACGCGCCTTGCCGCTGCTGCCGGAAACGGCACAACATTCAAAATCACCGTCGTTGACTGGTCGCTGCTCAATGCCTTCGCGGCACCAGGCAACCACATCGTCATGACCAAGGGGCTCATCGAAAAAGCCGGCAGTCCTGACGAAGTCGCGGGCGTCCTGGCGCATGAAATGGGCCACGGCATCGAGATGCACCCCGAGACCGGCATCATCCGCGCAGTCGGACTTGCGGCTGCCGT
>JAYSVT010000158.1:0-18432 GCA_043718455.1 Hyphomicrobium sp. | reverse complement strand
TGGCGTGTTCTCGGGCGTTGGTGGTTGGGCCGGTATCGGTCTTGCTGCTGGCCTCACGAACCCGACCGATGGTCTGGGTGCAGTCGGTGGCTACGCTGGCCTCTCGAACTACACACGCCTCGGTGGCTCGCTCACCGTATTCACGCTGCCATAATCTGACAGTTTGAATTTGCGACAGGCCGACGCGGGGCAACCCGCGTCGGCTTACTTGTAAGCGGGTCTAGCAATGGACTAGAGAAATACGGCGAAGGTCCCGGAAGGATGGGGCTCGCGTGGCAGCCCCGCTATATCATCCACATCGGCTGATGCCGCGTAACGTCAATGTACCGGCGAGGGAAATGCCATCTTGCTTCCGCAACCGGCCACAAGTGCCGGGACGAGACAGGATGTTACTAACCGAACGATAAACAAGAGAGAGGAAGCGCGTGAACAAGTTTGGCATCAGATTGGCAGTCGCGGCGATGGCATGCTCCGCGCTGAGCCTCGCGGCTTGCGGGGCTGAAGAAACGAAAAAAGCTGAAGACAAACCCGCCGCGCCAGCGGCTGCGGCTCCTGCTGAGAAAGCGCCTGCGCCTGCTGCTGTGACCGAAACGGCGCCGGCTCTTGCAGCCGCAGCGCCAGCTGCAGAAAAACCTGCCGAAGCTGCGGCACCTGCCAAGCCGGCCGAACCCTCCGCTGCGGCTCCGGCCGAGAAGGCCGCCGCACCTGCTGCCGACGCCCCTGCCGCAAAACCAGCTGAACCGGCTGCCGCCGCCGCTGCTGCACCTGCCGGCGGTAATCCCGTTGGTGATTTAGCCAAGACGATTGAAGGCATCGCTTTCACGGATGGGCGCTACCGCAACAAAGACGGCAACCCGGTCCCGGTCGTCACAAAAGATTACACAGTCGATTGGGCAACATGGCAGGGCTTCCGCCGCTATCATGACGCGTGCCACGTCTGCCACGGCCCCAATGCGCTTGGCAGCACGTTCGCGCCGTCGCTCGCCGAAAGTCTGAAAACGATGGACTACGAAACGTTCTTCGGCGTCGTTGTCGGCGGCCGCGTTCGCGAAACGAGCGGCACAACCTACGTGATGCCGGCATTCGGCGAAGACCGCAACGTCATGTGCTACCTCGACGATATCTACACGTATGTCAAAGCGCGTTCCATTAATGCTGCCACCGAGGGCAAACAGGGCCTGCCGGCTGGGCGCCCTAACGGCCGTGAGGACATTTCAGCGGAAGCCAAGCAAAAGGCTGCTGACTGCACGGACGCGAAGTAAGACGCGAACTACGCTACGGCATACTACGGCGTAGCGCGCGTTTTTGACGGTTAGAGCTGCGGGGTGGCCTGAATAGGGCTGCCCCTTTGCTTTGGGCAGGGTTCTTTCAAAGAGTCTGACGACTGCTGCAATCCGGTGCTATCTAAGGCCCCAAAAAGCCCGAGATAACGCACGGGTCACGAAAAATTTCCCGATTTTTCGGGAAAAACTGGTCGAACGACCGGCGCAGCCGTAGTACGTCCCAGATGAAATGCTCAAATGACAAGCACCGCGGCAACGTATGGAAGGCTCAACGCTCTTATGATTAAAGCTCTCGCACTGATTTTTGCCGCCGCCGCTGGTCTCAGCACGGCCGCCCGCGCAGCCGACGTCCCGACGGCCAATCTCGTCAACAAACAACAGCTGCGCGTCTGCGCCGACCCGTCCGACCTGCCGTCTTCCAACGAGAAGGGCGAGGGATTTGAAAACAAGATCGCCGATCTCATCGCCGAGGAACTGAAGATTCCCGTTGTCTACACGTGGTTTCCAAAGGCAACCGGCTTTATCCGCATGACGCTCGCCGCCAAAAAATGCGACCTCGTCATCGGCTGGGGCCAGGGCGACGACATGGTGCTGAACACCAACGCGATTTATCGCTCGACCGCCGCGCTCGTCTTCAAGGCCGGTAGCGGCTTTGAGGGCGTCGATACGCTCGCCGACCCGCGCCTGAAGGGCAAGAAGATCGGCGTCGTGCAGGGCTCGCCGGGTGGAAACTACGTGGCCAAGAACGGACTGATGGGCAACATCAAAGGCTATCGCCTCATGGTCGATCGCCGCCACGACAATCCGGCCGAAGAAATGATGAATGACATCCGCTCCGGCGAAGTCGATGTCGGCGTTGAATGGGGTCCGCTCGCAGCCTACTGGGCCGCACGTGGCGGTGAGAAGCTCGTCGTGGTACCGCTGCTCAAAGAAACGGGAGCCGGAAAGATCGCTTTCCGCATTACCATGGGTGTGCGCAATGGCGACGCGGAATGGAAACGCCGCTTGAACGAGATCATCGCCAAGCGCCAGGGCGACATTGACAAAATTCTTTTGGAATACGGCTTGCCACTGTTGGTCGATGACGACACAAAAATGGATCTGATCACCGCTCCGCGCCCGAACGGAGGTGTCGCACCGGCAGAGAAGGCCGAGGCACCCAAACCCCAGCGGGTTGATGTTCCGGTTCCTGCAAGCGCCGCTGGTGCGCAACGGTAAAGGTTCAATTTGGGCATGAACTCTTGAAGCATGGGCGGCGTCACGTAATTGGACGCCGCCCATTCTTGTAACTTCCGCCACATCTTGTTCGAATAGCTTTTACCGTAGCGACCGGCCGCACACGAGGGAACCAATGCAAAAGTTGACGACTGCCGGTTTGCCGCTCTTGGCGCTCTTGGCACTGTTGGTGCTACCCGGAGCGGGTATTGCTAACGCCGGCGAAGCGGCCAAGGAAACAGTCGGCGAAGCGGCCAAGGCTACAGGCGAAGAAGCGGTTAAGGACAGCGTCGGCGCAGCGCCCCCGGTTGGTCAGCCCAAGCCGCCTGAGCCCACAGAGTACCGTATCGACGAATATCGCAAGCCAGTACCGGCAACGCTCAAGGGCGCAACTGTACTGACGCCCGACAAAGCAAGCGAACTTTGGACCAAGAAGGCGGCGGTGTTCATTGATGTCTATCCGCGCGCGCCCAAGCCGCCGAACTTGCCGGCCGGCACATTTTGGCGCGAGCCGGCACATTATTCGATCGAGCGCGCCATTTGGCTCGCCAACGTAGGGTATGGCGTTCTGTCGCCGCAAGCCGAGGACTATTTCAAAAGCCATCTCGAGAAAATTTCGGGCAGCGACAAAGCCAAGCCCATGGTCTTCTTTTGCCTACGCGATTGCTGGATGAGCTGGAACGCGGCCAAGCGCGCCTTAACTTACGGCTACACCAAAGTCATGTGGTATCCCGACGGTACAGACGCCTGGCAAGAGATCGGCCTGCCCGTCATCGACGTGAAGCCCGAGCCATAGATTTAAAGCGCCAATTGGGTACGGCTCAGCTCTTCATGTTGGCCCGGATGGCGCGCGCAACCGCACCGGCGCGTTCTTCCATGAGTTGCGGGATCTCGCAGGCAATCGGGATACTCGCCTGGCGCTCCTGGAAGATGCGGATCTCCCAATCGTATTTCTCTTCTGCGCTGACCGGCTGATTGACTTCGCCGGCCGGCTTCTGCGGCATCTTGCCCGGATCGGCTGTCTGAATGGCGGTACCCTTGGCTTCGATTTCCTTGGCACGTTCGAGCTGGCGCTTATGGAAACGCTCGATGCCCGACATGACGATTTTGCGGTCATCATTGATGCGCGAAAGGGCTGCAGCGAAAAGTTCGGTCAGTTTGCCGTCGCGTTCTCCTTCCGGCAGGCCGTCTGCATATTTCTTGATGGCTGTTTCGACTTCTTCGACGGTTAAGCGCCGGGAAATGACGTATTGGGAAAGCTTGCGCAACGTTTCGTCGTTTCGCCACGTCGTCAGCGCGGCGTCGATCTCAGGGCCGTCCCAGATGGTCGCTGGAGAGATCTCCGGCACCTTGCGGGCAATACACGGCCAATCTCGTTTGTCCGCGTCTTTAGCAAGCGTGTCGTTCTGCACGGTATCCTTGCCGACAAGCTTGGCGGCTCGGGCTTCGAATGTGAAGAAGCTGAAGCTCGCCACACACGCAAGCGCTGCGGCTGTGATAAAACGGGGTGTCAGATCGATGGTCATTCGTGTCCTCATGCGCTGCCGCCTGGACCGCCGCGGCGGGCAATCAGGCCTTTCGACGGGTTATAGGCGAATACGGCCGCGCCCAGGAAGAAGATCGTGCAACCGAGCACCACAAGAAGTGAAATAACGTCAATCTGCCCGTAAAAGGCAAAGCGGATTAGTTCGACGGCGTAACTGAAAGGGTTAAAGCGGCAGATTTCGTAGAGCAGCGGGCTCGCCTCGCGGATGCGCCAGAGGGGATAAAGGGCGCTGGAGGCAAAGAACATCGGAAAAATCACGAAGTTCATGACACCAGCAAAGTTTTCCAGCTGCTTGATGACCGACGACATGAAGAGGGCCAGCGACCCCAGCATGAGCCCCGCGAGAACGAGCGCTGGAAGGATTGTGAAGTATCCCGCCATGCCCTGGAACCATGAAGGAAGCGAAAACAGCGCGGTTTGAATGGGTTCGGTCACACTGCCAATGACGCCTGATAACCACGCCGGGCCATCGTACATGGTGAAGAGGTGTACTTCGCTGAAAGGCGCGGGCTTGATTTCCCAGAACCAGGCCACGAACAGAAACGCGTAAACCTGCAGAAGTGCAACTGCGACGCCGCCCAAAAGCTTTGAAAGAAGAAGGAACGATCGCGGGAAGGGGCTGACCAGCAGCGTGCGCATAGCCCCCGTCTCGCGATCATAGACCATTGAGAGTGACGATTGCATCGCGTTGAAAAGCAAAATCATGGCGATCAGGCCCGGCGTGATGAACTCTTCGTAGAGCACATACGATTGATAGGGCGGGATGATGGACACGCCGAGTGTTTGACGAAAACCCGCCGCAAAAATAAAGAGCCAGATCAGGGGGCGAACGAGAGCTGAAAAGAAGCGTTCGCGCTGATGCAGATAACGCAGAATTTCACGCCAAACGATCCCGGAGAAACAGGCGGCGTATGCTGCCAAGCCAAGGCGGCGCGCACCGGACGCGGCGGCTGTCATGGCAGCGGGTGCTGGGGTTGTTCTCAAAACGTCCGCCGTCATTATCCCGCCTCCTCAGCCTGCGTGCCGGTGATGGCACGGAACGCAGCGCTGACCGAGTCTGCTTTGTTCGAAGTCAAGAATTGCGGAACGCTGCCGTCATAGAGAACACGGCCCTTGTGCAGCACCACGATGTGGTCCGTTGGCTTCACTTCATCCATCAAATGTGTCGCCCAGAGAACACCAAGGCGCTCTTTGGCCACGAGATCGCGCACGATTTTAACCACGCTTTCGCGTGAGCCAACATCAAGACCGACCGTTGCTTCATCGAGCAAAAGAAGATCCGGCCTGTGCATCAGCGAACGGGCGATTTCAACGCGGCGCGCCTGACCGCCGGACATTGAGCGCACCTTGTCGCGCGCCCGGTCGGCAAGGCCAACGACGTCGAGTGCCTGTGCGGCACGCTCAGTTGCGGCGCGCGCGCCCATGCCGTGCAACGCCGCATGGTATTTGAGATTTTGAATGAGGCTCAAATCGCTGTCCAAAGTGCGGCTCTGGAAGACCACGCCGAGGCGCTGCAATGCGGCTGATGGTTTGCGCCTGACATCAAAACCCCGGATCAGGATTTCGCCCGACACGTTGTCGTAAAGCCGGGTGACAAGCGAAAACAGCGTCGACTTGCCGGCGCCGTTCAGGCCGAGCAACACCACAAACGCACCTTGAGGCACCGTTAGAGATACGTTCTGCAGCACCGTCTTGTCGCCAAAGGCATGGCTGACGCCATTGACGACAAGCGCAGGTGTTGTCAGGTCGGGTGCATAATTGTGGACCAAAGCGGCTTCCATGCGGATTGCTTTTCTCGCTTTTTGAGTTGTTCAGTCATGGCTGATAACCACGCCCCAAGGGTAGCGGCCGGTCTTTATGGATTTGATGGCTTTTGCATTTTCGACGTCGATGACAGTCACGTCGTTGGACGCGCCGTTGGTGGAAAATAGCATTTTGTCATCGGGCGTCAGGTACAATTGCCACACGCGCTGGCCGACGAGAATGTATTTTTCGACCTTCAGGGTCGCGACATCGATGACGGCGACGCGGTTCGCGGGGCCGAGTGCAACGAAGGCTTTTTTGCCATCCTTGGTGAGACGGATGCCAACAGGCTGGATGGCTTCCTTAGCAACGCCCTGAACCTCGAACGAAATCTTGCCGATTATCTTGCGATCCGCGGGGTTCATGACAGTCACGGTGCCACCGATTTCCGACGACACCCACAGCTGCGATCCGTCGTGATTGAAAATGGCAACGCGCGGCCGGTTATCGACCAGCACATTGTCGAAAGCTTTGTGCGTTTCCGTATCGATGAAATGCGCCATGTTCGTCGTTTCCGACGTGTTGACCAGTACTTTGCCATCTGGGCTCATGCCCATGCCTTCAGGCTCGACGCCAACGGGAATGTCGGAAATGATGCCGCCCGTTTCGACGTCCACAACCGTCACGAGGTTATCGTCTTCATTGGCGACATAGAGTGTCTTGCCGCTCGGATGCAGAATGAGGAGTTCGGGGTCGGGCCCTGACGGCAGTGATTTGATGTATTCATACGTCTTGGCATCATAGACTTGGATGATGTTGTCGTCGCTCGTGCACACGATGATCCACTTGCCGTCTTTCGAAAGGATGATGCCGCGCGGCCGTTGGCCAACCTTGATGGTTTTGATCACTTCAAGCTTGGTGGTGTCGATCACCGTGATCGAGTTGTCTTTTTCGTTGGATATATAGGCCGTGTAGGCGCTGGCTTCAGGCGCTGTTGCGGCGAGTGCGCCGGTTGCGAAGAGACCTGCCGCAGCCAGTTTAAACGTGTGCATTACTTTCCTCCGGTATTTGCTTTGTAACGGCGCATCGCGCCGATCGCGAGTGCCCATTACTTCGCATACGCTTTGCATTTAGTTTCGGGTTTATCCAATCCGAGCGTGTCGAGTTCGGTCAGTTGATGCAGGAAGCCCTGCTGGGGTGAAATGCTGACCAACAGCTTCGGCGTTGTCACGATCAATGGTTGTCGCAACTGGCCGTTCCAGGCTCGATATGTCGTCTTTACGCCCTTGAAGGCTGCGACCTCAAATTCGGGCGCATGAATGTAAGCGTAGAGATCAGCGAATTTATTGGTGTTCTTGCGCGTTGCAGCTTCCCCGATGGTGCGGACCGCAACCCAAGCATCGTAGTCGAGGGTACGCATATGGCGGTTGGCGAGCCGCTTGAAACGGTTTTGGAACTGCGTTCCGCCCCACAATTCAAGAGCCGGATGCCAGCTCGCGGCCGTCAGTCCGGCGGTGCCCGCGACGAGGCGCGGCGACCATGTGCGATAGGCGATATAGTCGCCAAAGAGTTGTCCTTCGTCGGCCACCATGACGACGTCGTGCTCTTTCGCGCCCTGAGTGAAGCTAGGGATTTGCTGCTGAACCTGTTCGAAACCGCCATCAGCGCGGCGGCTGCCTGAATCATAGGTAAATTCGCGCTCTTCGACGATTTTGGCGCCAAAACGCTTGGCTGTGCGCTTAATTGCGTCGGCGAAAAGTTTGTCTTCGGGTTTCGGCCCTGAGATCAGAAACCAGTTGGTCCATTTTTTCCAGGCGAAGTATTGGCCGAGCGCATCCGCAAGCATGGTGCGGGTTGGGGGCGTGTGGAGCACGTTGGCGCGGCAGTTTTCTTCACGCAAACTATCGTCAGCCGAACCAACGTTGAGAATGATCGCCTCTTTGCCGGCCAGCGCGTCCGCAAGCTTCAGCAAATCAGCGGGATCCATATCCGCGAGAATAAAGCTCGTGCGGCTCGCAACCTTTGCTGTGGCGGCTGAAACAAGCTCGTCTGTGCTGGCATTTTCGACGAGGTCGAGCGTGAAACTTTGATTGACAAATTTGCCAGTCGTATTGTTGTCGGCAATGCCGAGCTTAGCGCCGGCAACTCCGTCGTCGGGCGGGGCGATGTCAAGAAGGGAAAGCGGCGGGTTCTTGGCTCTGAGCTGCTTCAGATAAAGAACAGGGACTTGCAGGACGTCTTTAGCCGGAGCGGCCTCGCTCTGGGCTGACTGGGCAGGTGCTTCAGGGGCGGGCGTTGCCGCTTCATCCGCAGCATGGGCCGATGCCAGACCCCAAAATAGTGCGTGCGACTGCTGCAGCAGCCCGAAAAGCAACGCCAGAGTGAGGATTGAGGCTACGTGTCGCCTCAAATTGCAGGTGGAGCAGAACTTCGAACGCAATGGTTGCCTCTTTTGCCGCAACGGATCTCAAGCTTGGGGCTTCAGACCCAAAGTGTTACTATATTGCTGTAAGAGGGGCGTGATGCCGGTGTTGTCAAGATGGCCGCTGACTACTCGCGCTATTGTGACCGGTGTTGATACCCTGTGCATCGGCGCCGCCCTTGCAATCCAGCCCCCCCATGGGGCACGTAACATCAAACGCGTGCTGGGCAAGTATGCTGCAGCGGTTCCAACGGACAGGCCAGAAAGTGATAAATAACTTCCGCTTGACGACCATTGCGCTTGTTTTAGCCTGCGCAATGCCAGCTGCTGCAGCGCAAAAAACAGCTGTTTTTCCTTTTGATATAAGAGACGCAGAGCAGGAAGGGGAGCTTGTCCCCGTGCTCAATAAAGAAGATCTTCGGCGCCTCAAAGTGGTCGGTGACGAGTTGAAGCTGCTGTTAAGCAAAGACAGCCGCTATGAAGTGGTCGATCTTTCGGCTCAAGCCGCAGAAATCGAAAAAGCGTCACCCTTCAATAAGTGCGACGGCTGCGAAGTTGAGATCGCCAAGAAGGCCGGCGCCGACCTCGCGGTATCGGGTTTCGCCGACAAGCTCTCGGATGCCTTGATCAGTCTTCAGCTTTTCGTCCGCGACGTCAAAACCGGGCAAATGAAGCGGGCCATGTCAGCCGAGATCCGAGGCAACACTGACGAACTTTGGCTTCACGGTATCCGCTGGCTGTGGCGTAACCGTTTCAATCCAGAGGAGACGAAGAATTGATCGTCAATCGCAGGCAGACAATCGCCGGGGTCTCGGGCTTAGCGGCGGCGTCGTTCTGGCCGGGTGGCGTACGCGCGCAAAGTAGCAGGACCGTACGACTCACGTCTGTGCGGTTTGGTTCGGTCAGTTGGTTGATTGAAACGATCCGCAACGAAGGTATCGACAAGAAACATGGCCTTGATCTCAAGGTTGTCGAAGTGGCCAACAACAGTGCCGCCCCGATCGCGCTTCTCTCCGGAGAAGCCGACATTGTTGTGAGCGACTGGACCTGGGCCATGCGCCAGCGAGCCAAGGGACAGGACTACAAGTTTGCTTCCTACTCGTCGGCGCTTGGAAGTCTCATGGTGCCCAAAGACAGCCCCATCAAGACGCTCGCTGAACTTGAGGGTAAGAAAATCGGCGTGGCGGGGTCCGGCATCGACAAGAGTTGGATCTTGTTGAGGGCGTACTCACGAAAATTGTTGGGTAAGGACATCGCCAAGATTTCAGAAACGATCTTTGGCGCGGCCCCGTTGATTACCGAGGAGTTCAGAAGCGGCCGCCTCGACGCCTGCCTGAATTTCTGGACCTATGCGGCGCGGCTGGTTGGGGAAGGTGCGCGCGAAATTATCAGTATGAACGGCATCATCAAGGCGTTGGAGATTTCCCCGCCGCCGCCGCTCGTCGGCTTCATCTGGTCTGAGAAAGCGGTTCAGAAGAACAGCGTGCCGGTCGATCTGTTTCTCGCCGCCGTTAATGATGCTAACACGATGCTCGCGACGTCCGAAGAAGCTTGGGAGCGGCTTCGTCCCCTTGTCAAACCGGCTAACAACGACGAATTTGCCGCCATTAAGGCGTATTTCCGATCGGGCATCACGCAGCCTTGGGGAGCCGCAGAAACGGCGTCTGCAGAAAAGCTAACGAACTTGCTGATTGAACTTGGAGACGAAGAACTCGTTGGCGATGGCACACGTTTTGACCCAAAACTCTTCCACATCAAAGCTGGTTAGGCCCGCACTGTCGTGGTTTCCGGCAGTTGAGCGGCTCGCCTGGGTGGTGACGTCGTTCGCCGCGTTCGGGCTTCTGTGGCAGCTTGTTGCTATGATTGCCGCCGATGCGCGCCTCTTTCCCGGGCCAATTTCAGTTTTTCAAAACATGGCCGGGTTGGCGAAGTCCGGCGCGCTTTGGTCTAATATTGCGGTCACGCTCGAACGGCTGTTCTATGCATTCGCGGCCGCCATGGTTATCGGCTCGGTCATTGGCATTCTTCTTGGCATGTTCCCGAAAGCCGACAAGTTTTTCGATCCCTGGCTCATTCTTTTTCTCAATCTGCCGGCCATTGTCACGATTACTCTCTGCCTCATCTGGGGCGGCATGAACCAAACCTCTATCGTGACGGCCGTGGCATTGAACAAGATCCCGAATACGGCTGTCACCATGCGAGAAGGCACGCGCAGCCTGTCGCGCGATTTAAACGAGATGGCGCAGATCTATAACTTCGGCTGGTGGAAGACCCTGCGCCATGTGACGATCCCGCAGTTGGCGCCGTTCTTTGCCGCCGCCGCGCGTGCGGGCCTCGCCCTCATCTGGAAGATAGTGCTTGTGGTTGAAGCCTTCGGCGGCAACGGCCGTGGTGTCGGCTACCAGATTTTCATTGCGTTTCAGGAATTCGATGTCGCGACCATTCTCGCCTATGCGCTGGCCTTTATCATTCTCGTGCAGATGATAGAGTCGATCTTACTCCAGCCGCTTCTTGCCAGAGTGAACCGATGGCGGAGATAGAGAACAGCGCGAACAGCGCCGCCCGTGCGTGTACCGGCGCGACGATCCACGTCGAGGTGCGGGCCAAGATTTTTCCGGCCGTTGCCGATCTCGACGCGCAGCTCGTCTTGAGCAACGTCGCGTTCGATGTTGCCCCGCGCGAATTTCTCGTGCTGACGGGGCCGTCCGGTTGTGGCAAGAGCACGCTGCTCAATATCATCGCCGGGCTCGACAAAGACTTCGACGGCAAAATCGATCTCGGCACCGCCCGGGACCAGATGACGTTTATCTTCCAAGCGCCGCGCCTGTTGCCCTGGCGAACCGTGCGCGAGAACATCGCGCTCGTTATTCCCGATGGCGATCCACGCCACGCCAAGATCCCGGAGATGATCGCCCGCGTCGGCTTGACGGAAGCGGCGAATGCTTACCCCGAGCGCATTTCACTTGGTATGCAGCGCCGGGCGGCTCTCGCGCGCGGGTTCATTTTGGAGCCGCAAATCCTGCTCATGGACGAGCCGTTCGTGTCGCTCGACGATCCAACCGCCCAAAGCCTGCGTGCGCTTCTAATGGAACTCGTAAACCGCCAACCCACAACCGTTATTTTCGTAACCCACGACCGTGCCGAGGCAATTCAACTCGGCACCCGGATCTTGCGCTTAGCGCCGGGACAGGCGAGTGTCGCCCAGGATGTGCAGGTAGCACTTACACCCGAGCAGCGCCGCGACAGGGGTGCCGTTTTGGGCGAGCAGAACCGCATTTTTGGTTCGGCCTAGAGGACAATACAGGGTCATTTAATGTTGAGGCTTTCAGCGCGCCGCAATCCGGCATTCCTCGCGAGTGTGAGAAACGCTGACGAGGCGACTATGGCGCTTGCGGGCGGGGCCGATATTCTCGATTGCAAGAACCCCTCGCTTGGGGCGCTTGGAGCAGTTTCGCTTTCGGTTATTCGCGAGATTGTTGCAGCCGCCGGTCTTGGTGCCACAGGTCCAGGCGTCACAGTGAGTGCCACGATCGGCGATCTGCCGAATGATCCGCAACGCGTCGCTGAAGCTGCTGAAACTGTGGCGGCAGCCGGCGTCCACATCGTCAAGTGGGGTATCTTTGAAACAGAAGGGGCGGCCCAAGTCATCGATGCCCTGCAGGATACGGATCTGGCTGGCGCTTATCTCGTCGCTGTGCTGATGGCTGATCGAAATCCGGATGCGGCACTTGTTGCACGGCTCTCGGCGGCTGGGTTTGCGGGCGTCATGCTCGATACGGCTGAGAAGTCGCGTGGCCCGCTGACCCAGGTACTGAGTACGCGAGAGATCAAGTCGTTTGTCGCGTTGGCGCACAAACACAAATTGATTTCGGGGCTTGCCGGATCGCTGCGCATCGCGGATATCGAGCCGCTGCTGAGCTATGGCCCGGATGTTCTTGGGTTTCGCGGCGCGCTGTGCACGGGCGGGCGCACAGGAGAGCTAAGTAGCACGAACGTTGCATCCGTGGCTCATGCCATAGACGCAGCGGCACATCAGACCAGCATTAGCCGTCGATCCAGGATAGTCGCATGAGCACGAAAGGCCGGACAAAAACGGCGAAAGCGAAGGCCCCGGACGCAACGCCGATGTCATCGAGATCCGTCAAGAGCGCCGCGCGCGAAATAGGCGATACGATATTCGTCCGCGATCTCGTTGTCGATTGCAACGTCGGTGTCTACGCCGAGGAGCAGGGCATCACACAAAAAGTGTCCTTCACCGTTGAAGCCCGCCTCGCAACACATATTTTTAGCGCCAATGATAAGATGGCCGAAGTGCCGTCCTACGCCGACATCATCGACGCGATTGTCGATCTGGCACGCGGCGGACACATCAACCTCGTCGAGACGTTCGCGGAGCGCATTGCGGCGGGATGCCTTGTCGATCCCATGATTGTTGCTGTGCGCGTGCGTTTGGAAAAACTTGAGCGCGGGCCGCGCCGCGGAGTCGAGATCATCCGGCCGGCCACCAAGGCTGCGGCGCGCGAGTTCGGCCGTGGCTGAAGTGCTCCCAAACACCACTGACCTGATCATCATCAAAGTAGGTGGAAGCTTGGCTGAGAGCGGCCGTCTCAACGATGTTTTGGCGCTGATCGCGGAATCGTGCCGGCCGGTGATTGTCGTGCCGGGCGGCGGGCAATTCGCCGAGAAGATCCGCGATCTTCAGAATGCGCTGCGCTTTGACGACGCCGCCGCTCATCGCCTCGCCATGCTTGGCATGCATCAAATGGCTGAAGTCTATTTCAAGCTTCAGCCAAGACTTGCGCCAGCCGATAGCATCGAGGGTATCGCGCGCATACTCGCAATCGGCCAAGTTCCCGTTTGGCTGCCGCTTCAGATGTGTCAGGACGATCCCGAAATTCCAACCGACTGGTCGATTACCTCGGACGGCCTCGCCGCGCGCCTGTCGGAGCGTCTGGGCGGCCTGCCGCTGGTGTTGCTGAAATCAACAGAGGTTGGTGCAACCGAGACGGCCGAGCAGCTGGCCAAGGGCGGCGTCGTCGATATGGCGTTTCCCGGTATCGTTGTCCGCAGCAACCTCGATTGGCGCATTCTAGGGCCAGATCAAACGCCGCATTTAAGGGCCCTTCTGGGCCTCGGCGAGGGTGTGTCGGCCAAATCTTAATGGCACGCCCCAATCAGTATCGACGTGGGGAAGTGAGCGTGCTACGCGCCTTTTCATGGATTACGAAGCAGATCTCAAAGGCGTGGCGCGGCCGCGTTTTGGTTGGGCGTTGACCGGTTCCGGGCACTTCTTCAAGGAGAGCCTGGACATCATGCGCACGTTGCCGAACCTCGATGTGTTCGTCTCGAAAGCGGCCGCCGAAGTCATCCGCATGTACAAGCAGGATCTGGAACTTGGCGCGGACGTACGCATTTTCAAGGATACCACCGCGAGCGCGGCGCCCGTCGGCGCATTTTATTACGGCGTCTATCACACGCTCATCATGGCGCCCGCAACGTCAAATACCGTGGCAAAATGCGTCGCGGGCATTTCCGACAACCTGGCAACGAATGTCTTCGCGCAAGCCGGCAAGTGCCGCGTGCCAACGATTGTGTTTGCGTGTGACACGGCGCCTGAGATGGACACTGAAGCGCCCAAAGGCATGGTCAAAGTTTATCCGCGCCGTATCGATCTCGAGAACACCGAAAAGCTCAAAACCTTCGACGACACGACCGTGGTTGAAAGCGTTGCGGATTTGCAGGCGGCCGTTGCAGCTAGGCTCAAATGGCTAAAGAATCAAAAGATAAGCTCCTCTTCCTAACAGGAAAGCTGGCCGAAAGCCGCCTCAAGACCACAGTCGAGAAGACTGGGTTGAAGGCTGATGCGTGGTCGGTCGCCAACATCGGCATCAAGGTTGCAGCGCTGATGACGGAAGGCATCGTGCGCAATCGCTTGAAGGGGCCGTTGGACGCGACGCGGGTTATCGTGCCTGGACGCACGCGCATGGATCTTAAAAGCCTCGCGGCGCACTACGGCGTTCCATTTGAGCGCGGCCCCGATGAACTGGCGGACCTTCCGCAATATCTCGGCCACGGGGGCAAGCCACCCGATTTTTCCAAGCACGATCTGCGCATTTTTGCCGAGTCGGTCGATGCCACGCAGCTGACCGTTGAACAAATGTTGTCGCGTGCGGCGGAACAGAAATCCAAGGGCGCGGACGTCATCGACATCGGTTGCCAGCCGGAAACGCCGTTTCCGCATTTGGAAGACATGGTCGCGGCGCTCGTCAAAGCCAAATATAAAGTCAGCGTCGATAGCGGCAATATTGAAGAGCTCGCGCGCGCTGCCAAGGCTGGTGCGCACTACGTGTTGAGCTTGGACGAGACGACGCTCGACGCGGTCAAGGGCACGAAATGCGTGCCGATCCTGGTGCCGAAGCCGCACGGCGATTTGAAGTCGCTTCTGCGCGCCATTGATCTCGCGACGAAAAAGAAGATCAAGATCATCGCTGATCCGATTCTGGACCCCATCCATTTCGGCTTCACTCAATCGATTGAGCGTTACGCGGAGTTGCGCCGCCTGCGCCCCGATGTCGAAATTCTTATGGGCACGGGAAACTTGACTGAATTGACAGACGCTGACAGCCAGGGCGTCACTGCCATGCTGCTCGCTATTTGCTCTGAACTGCGCATCCAAAATGTGCTCATCGTGCAGGTGTCGCCGCACACACGCCGCACGATCGAGGAGCATGACGCCGCGCGCCGCTTGATGTTTCGCGCGCGCGAAGACGAGAGCCTTCCGAAAGGCTATGGCCCCTTGATGCTGGCGCTCCATGATCTCGTTCCCAATCCCATGAACGCGGCCGAAATCGCAGCGGCGGCGCTAGAAATAAAGGACGGCAACTTCCGCATTCAAACCAGCGAAGAGGGCGTGCACATCTACAACCGTGATGGCCACCACGTCTCGCGCGATCCCTTCGACCTCTACCCTAAACTCGACGTCGAGGCGGACGCTGCGCACGCGTTTTATTTGGGTTATGAATTGGCCAAAGCTGAAATAGCCCTTCAACTTGGCAAGCGCTACGCCCAGGATAACCCGCTTGACTGGGGCATCGCCGCCGACAAAAAAAGCGAAGACCTGACCCGTCACGCACCCGAGGGTGCAACCCTCAAAGCAAAAGAGCAGGGTGCGACGCTGAAATCCAAGAATGACCGCCGAGACGGCGAGGGAGACGGTTAATGCCCCGCATCGTTGAAACGATTGTCACGACTATGGGCGAGAAGGGCGAGGTGCATGTCGCGCCGCTCGGGCTCATTCAAGACGGCGATCATTGGATCATCGGGCCGTTCAAGCCGTCGCGCACACTCGACAATCTCCGGGCCAATCCCTTCGCCGCCGCCAGCCACACTGATGATGTGCGCGTGTTTGCCGGCTGTGTGACGGGGCGCAAATCCTGGCCAACGGTAGCGGCAACCAAAATCAAAGGAGGCCGCCTCGCGTCATGTCTAGCGCATTGGGAACTCAAAGTGGACCGCATTCTCGAAGATGATTTGCGCCCCAAGTTCCTGTGCAAAATAGTGCATCAAGAGCAGCACAAAGCCTGGGAAGGCTTTAACCGCGCGCAGGCTGCCGTGCTCGAACTCGCGGTGCTCACGACGCGTCTCAACATGTTGCCCCCAGAGAAGGTCGAGAACGAATTGAAATATCTTGAGATTGCCATCAGCAAGACAGCGGGTCCGCGCGAAGTCGAAGCCTGGGGCTGGCTCATGGAGAAGATTGAAGCCTGGCGCGCCGCGCCGCCTCAAGCACCCGCGGACAGCAAGCGATGAGCATTTCAGACAAACCCAAACTTGACTTTCTAACAGCGTTCGAAGCAAGCCTCGCAGACGGCACATTCGTCAAAATGTTGCTCGGCAAGGTCCGGGGCGACGACAGTCTCAGAAAATGCACAGCAACGCCGGTCATGATCCGCGAAAGACAAGCGTTGCGTTTTGTCTTCTCGCACGCAAAAAAGGACGTGACAGAAAACAAATTCTACACAGAAGTTGGCGCCTTCGCCGCGCCGCTCATCGGTCAGACATTTCTCAGTGCCACGCTGTTCACAACCGCAAAGGACTTCACCCTCGATCACAACAAGAAGGGCGAGCCGCGTCTCACAACGGCGAAAGCAACGTTCAGTGCCGCGACAACCGTTGAGCACAACCGCCCCAAAAACTACGTGGTGGAGCCATCGCGCCCCTATCTCAAAGCTCTCGGAATTTCTCTTGAAGACGGCCGCGTCAAACCGTCGATGCGCCCGAAATACAAGCAAATCTGTCACTTCATCGAGATCGTCGACGATCTGATCCGCTTGTCGCCACTCAAGGACGCGAACGCGATCACAGCCATCGATATTGGGTCCGGCAAAGGCTACCTGACATTCGCGCTCTACGATTACATCACGGCCCACTTACAAAAGAGTTGCCGCCTGACGGGCATTGAAGTGCGCGTGGATATGGTTGCGTTGTGTTCGGATCTCGCCTCACGTTTGGGGCTCACCGGATTGAGGTTTGCTGCGGCAGCCGCTGGCGAAACCAAAGCAACGGCGGTCGATCTTCTCATCGCGCTGCACGCCTGCGATACGGCGACCGATGACGCCATTTTTCAAGGCATCGCGGGGAACGCTGGCCTCATCCTCACCGCGCCCTGCTGCCAACATGAACTCGCGCCACAGCTGGCAAAGCCTGCCGAGGCGCTGCGCGGAATCACCAAGTTCGGCCTCTTCAAACAGCGTCAAGCCGATCTCGTCACGGATGCGGCGCGCTGCTTGCTGCTCGAAGCTTCCGGCTACCACGTCAAAGTGATTGAATTCACATCGACCGAGCACACCGCAAAAAACCTGATGATTGCGGCCTCACGCGACAAGTCTGTTGATCGGGAAGCCGCGCGCCGGCAATATAGCGAACTCAAATCCCTCATAAATTTTCAAACCCAGCATTTGGAACAGCGGCTGGCCGGCCGCGCACCCCCTGCACCAGCCAAGAAATCATGATAATTATCTCATCGACAATGTGAGAGTCTTTTCAAGGACAAAACCATGCGCCAGAGTTTGAAACTAATCGTCCTTGCCGCCGCTCTAGTTCTGGCGGGAACGCCCGCCCATATCGCAATGGCCGCCGATGAGGTCGATTGCGAGAAAGCTTTCACAACCGTTGACCTCAACACCTGCTCCGAACAGGCTCTCGATGTCGCCGACAAGGCCTTGAACGAGACTTACAAAAAAATCCTGGCGGACTTGGCGCTGCCTGATACCGAGAACGCGGCCGGAAACTTGAAATGGACAGACGCTCTGAAAGTCTCGCAGCGGGCCTGGGTTGCCTTCCGGGACGCCGATTGCGATAAGCTCATGGTCCATGAAGCAGGCGGCGGCACTGCAACAACGGGGGCAATTCTCGGCTGCATGACGGAGATGACGGAGGCACGCACGAAGGACTTGAAGGACAGGTACGAAGAAAAATAGGAGATGCGATCTGTGCGCCTGATCCATACTGTCATCAATCATTGGCCAAGCGTGACAAGCTTCGTCTCTGATGTTTTCCGGTTGTGATTTCGTTTTTCACGAACCCGAAGGAGGTAGTCATGCTTGCATGAACCGGGCAAAACATACGACGTGCGCCGTCCGTGGACGGCTGTGGCCGCTGGCACTTTGGTTGGAACGCTCGGCGGCCTGATAGGTCTTGGCGGCGCTGAATTCCGCCTGCCGATTTTAATCACAATATTTGCTCTCTTTCCTCACCGGGCGGTCCGCTTCAACTTACTCGTGAGCCTCATCACGCTGGCGTTCGCATTCGCGACGCGGTTGAACGTGCACTCGAGCGCCGGCATCGCTCCCAACTTGGATGTGCTGACGTCGATGATCTTAGGCGGCATGTTGGCGGCCTGGGTGGGTGCCGGTATGCTGTCGCGTATTCCGCCCGAGCGTTTGATGTCGATCATCGCCCAGTTACTTCTCGTAGTCGCCGTCATGCTTGTTGCTGAAGTTGCCTTTAGCGCCGGGACGCCGTTTGAACTGCCGCACAATCCCGTGGTCCGTGCCATTGCTGGCGTGATGGCGGGCCTCGTGGTCGGCGCGATCAGCAGCTTGCTTGGTGTTGCGGGTGGCGAATTCATCATACCAATTCGGATATTTTGGTTTGGGGCCGACATTCAAACGGCCGGAACATTGACTCTTTTGATGAGCTTGCCCATTGTTGCCGTTGGCGTC
>JAYSVT010000157.1:0-5506 GCA_043718455.1 Hyphomicrobium sp. | reverse complement strand
CGTCATCTCATCGCGAAGGCTGTCGCGCCGGAGCGATGGCGCGGGCTATATTGACCCGCCTGAAGGCTCTGTAGGTTGCGATTTTTACTATACAAGTTCTTGCAAAAACTTGTATAGTGATTGCATGAAGCAGATCCCGCTCAATCTTCTCACGCTCTACGCTGATTTGGCCCAAGCGCTCGCCGTGTCGGGCGGGCGAGGTGGTACGATTGCATCGAAGACTGTTGGTGGGCAGAAACATCTCTATGAAGTTCGGCGCGTGGGCACCACTTATACGCAGAACTACATCGGTCCAGCGGATCGTGACGATGTTAAAGCCGCCGTAGGCCGCGTCAAGCGCACCGCAAATGAAGCCAAGGCCAGGAAGTCGACCGTATCGGCCCTGAAGCGCGCGCGCGTGCCGGCGCCTGATCCATACATGGGCCGGCTGTTGGAGGTCTTGTCGGAAGAAGGTCTCTTCGAGCGTGGCGTGGTCCTGGTCGGAACAGGTGCCTATCAGCTCTACCCTTGTATTGTTGGGGCCTATTTGTCGGCGGGGCTCATGACAAAAGACGCTGATCTCGCCTTTCCATATGGCGTGTCTTTCGCAGCAGCAGCCACCGTAACTCTGGAACAGATTCTACGCCGGGCCGACCCGACGTTTGAGGCGCGTATGAATCGCGATCACAAGTGGGCGCAGATTTATGTCTCGGGTTCAGGCTTTCAAGTCGATCTCCTTACAACTCCGCGCCGCACCAAGCAGCCGCTCCATGTGAAAGCCCTGTCAGCGGCGGCTGTGCCATTGCAATTCCTAGATTATCTCGTCGCCGAGCCAATCGAGGTGGTTGCACTGTATGGCGCCGGCGTACCGGTTCGCGTTCCAGCCCCTGAACGCTATGCCATCCATAAATTGATCGTGGCTGAGGTGCGGCACGCAACCAGTGCAAAAGCTCCTAAAGACCTCGCGCAGGCGAACGATCTGCTTGAGGCGCTTATGCTGCGCGACCCCGACGTCATCGTGGACGCCATCGACGACGCCCGGAGCCGTGGGCCAAAATGGCGCAAGCTTGTCGATGCTGGCTTGAAGAAAATTGGCCGGGGGCTGGACGGTTTACCGCTGAAACGCCCGGCGGCTTGACGGCAGGTGCGACGCGTGGTGTTTACGGCGCTCGAAGGCTTCTCGTCTAGTTGTGGTGGCTTGCGATGCATTTCTGTTCGTGGCTGTCGGCTCCCCGCTGGGGAGTCGCCACGAACAAACGAAAATGCGGATGTAGTTCAATGGTAGAACGGAAGCCTTCCAAGCTTCATACGAGGGTTCGATTCCCTTCATCCGCTCCATCCGCCTCTCCTATCCACAGCAATCATCCGTCGCGCCCTTGAAACGCGCCTTGCCCATATTACTTGTGGAGTTCATGATTGGTTCCAGCGGGGGACGCGGTGATATGAACTACGATGACGTAGAAAAGCTTCAGTTGGCCGGTCTCGGAAACGAAGAAAGATTTTGCCGCGTAGAGCAAAGTTTACGCCAGCGGCTTATCGATGCGCGGCGCGATGCTGAAGAACGGGCGACAAACCAGTATGGAATGCCGACGCCGGAGTTTGGCGAATACGATTACGCGGTGTCGATATCGGCGGCGGCCATTGAGTATGGCATGACCGACCTGAGCGATTTCGATCTGCCTTGGCCTACAGATGAAAACTCCGAAGCTCAGTGCCGCATGTTCCGCGCACGTGCGACGCAGCTGTCTCAACAGTTTCTATTTCGCTATGCAGCGCGCAACGATCCGAACACGGTCGCGTTCGACCAGAAGACAAAAGATAAGCTACGGTTTCATCTTTTGCAGCTCCGCATCGTCATCAAGAATGACGCGATGCCAGACTGGCAGAAGCAGGAGTGGGAAGAAGCAATTTCCGCGCTCGAAGCCCAGATAGACAAGTCGCGAACGGCGTTGGTTGCATTCCTCGACGTGGCCGGCAAAGGCCTCACCGGCTCAGTCCCTATATCCGAAACAATCGGCAAGCTCGTGGCTATCGCGAAAGAAGCAAAGTTCGTCGAAACCGCGCGTGAAATGTTGGGAGCGCCGGTTGCGCCGAAACAGATCGAAGGACCGAAGGCAAAGCGGTTGGCGGCACCGAAAGCGAAGGCTTCAAAAGGTGGTTTCGGCAGCGGCTTCGACAAGGCGCTCGACGACGAGATTCCGTTCTAGCTCGCGGCTAATATGCGCAACGATAAGTTCGACAGAGATGCGCGCCGCATGGCACACGTCCTCGTGTGGATCATCTTCGCTCGGTTGGCCACCAAACACATTGGCCTGTCTGTACCGATCCTGCTGCAATTGTTTCAAAAATTGAAAGAGTTGCCAACGACGGCGGTCGCGAAGTTAACTGCTCATCGGCAAGGGTCGCCACAAGCGCGAAGTCGCAGTAACATGTGAAAAAACTTCACAGGTTCGGAATTACGGAATGTAGTAGCCCACGCTCTGACCCAACTCACTCTTTGATCCTTCGAATTAACGTTCGAAACACCTTGGCTAAAAGGCGATTGAACCTCATATTGTCTGGCGAAACCCCCAACGAGACCCAGAGGAATGCCCCCTTATGCTCGTCGTCACAATCAATGAAATCGAAGGCCACCGCATTGTGCGCAATCTCGGCGTGGTGCGCGGCTTGACGGTTCGCTCGCGCTCGGTCGTTGGTAACCTCGGGGCCGCTATTCAGATTTTCTTCGGCGGCAACATCACCGTCTACACCAAGCTTGCCGAACAAACCCGGCAGGAAGCCTTCGATATTTTGATCAAGAATGCCCAGGACATGGGCGCTAACGCCATTCTTGGCTTCCGCTATGACGCCAACGAGATCGCGGCCGCCGTAACCGAAGTTTTGGCTTACGGCACGGCCGTCGTGATCGAGCCCAAGCCATAGTCCAATAGGCCGGTTTAAAAAACCGCGGCAAACCCCAAGTGACAAACCAATTCACTTGGTCTAAGGAGACGAACCCTGGAACAGATGAGCCTTCTCAAGCGCAGTGTTTGAGGCGCTTGTAGGGGTGTAGCTCAATTGGTAGAGCGTCGGTCTCCAAAACCGAAGGTCGCAGGTTCGAGACCTGCCACCCCTGCCACTCGTTCCAGACCGACTCGTGGCACCGGCCCCAGAAACCCTGAGGCAGGTCGCGGCGAGTTGTCGCATGTGTGCTAAGGATTGCAGATTAATGGCGAAGTTGAACCCAATCGCGTTTATGCAGGAAGTCAGGCAAGAAGTTGCCAAAGTCACCTGGCCAACACGCAAAGAGGTTTCGATCACGACAGTGATGGTGCTCATCATGGTCGCGCTCGCCTCTGTTTTCTTTTTGTTGGTGGATCAGACTTTGAGCTGGATCGTACGCCTCGTCTTGGGTTTTGGGGCCTGACGGACTTGAGGCGAGAGGGCAATTGACGATGGTTGTCGCGCAAGCACGCGAAGAAAAGAACACGGTTGCCGGTACGCGCTGGTACATCGTGCATGCCTACACCAATTTCGAACGCAAGGTGGCGGACGCCATCCGCGAGCGCGCGAAAGCCGGCGGGCTCGATCATTTGTTCGAAGACATCGTCGTGCCAACCGAAGATGTCATCGAGGTTAAGCGCGGCCGCAAAATTCACGCGGAGCGCAAGTTTTTGCCGGGCTACGTGCTCGTCAAAATGAAGATGACCGACGCCGCGTTCGTTCTCATCAAGAACACGCCAAAGGTTACAGGCTTCCTCGGTGCCGACAACAAGCCGATGCCAATTTCTGAGGACGAGGCGATGCGCATCCTTCACCAAGTGAAGGAAGGCGTCGAGCGTCCCAAACCCACGATCACTTTCGAGGTCGGGGAAAACGTCAAAGTTGCGGACGGGCCGTTTGCTTCCTTCACGGGTGTCGTGGAAGAAGTCGATGAAGAGCGTTCGCGCGTGAAGGTCGCTGTCTCGATCTTTGGCCGGCCCACGCCGGTTGAACTCGAGTTTGGTCAAGTTGAGAAGATCGCGAGCTAAGGTTAGCCTCAGCACGCGATTGGACTACACGAACTCCGGCACGCCGTGCCGGACCCGCAACAGAAAATCATTTCTGATGCGGTGTTGTGCGGGAGGGCGGCGCTTCAGTTCCGAAGCAAGGCCCGTTGAACCGCTAACCCTAGATGTGAATGCCTTTCGTCGAGGCAATTGCGTCTCAAACGCTAAGGGGAGACCATGGCGAAAAAAATCGACGGCTATATTAATCTTCAAGTACCAGCTGGGGCGGCCAATCCGTCGCCACCGATCGGTCCCGCGCTCGGCCAGCGCGGCGTCAATATTATGGAATTCTGCAAATCCTTCAACGCGAAGACGAAGGATCTCGAGCAGGGCACGCCGATTCCGGTGAAGATCACGGTCTACTCCGACCGCTCCTTCACGTTCGAAATGCGCAATCCTCCGGCAACCTTCCTCATCAAGAAGGCCGCGGGTCTGAAGCCAACCGGTAAGGGTGGATCTGGCTCGAAAGAACCGGGCCGCATCGTTGCCGGTCAGGTGACAATGGCGCAGCTCAAGGACATCGCGAAGGGCAAGCTGAAAGATATGAACACCAACGACGTCGATGCTGCAGCGCGTACGCTTGCCGGCAGCGCCCGTTCGATGGGCCTTAAGGTGGTGGAGTAACCCATGGCTGACAATAAGGCTGATAAAAAACCAGCAGTAAGCGCCGAAAAGGCCAACGAAACGCGACTTGCAGGCGGCAAGCGCATGTTCATTGTCAAGGCCGGTCTTCCGGCTGGCAAGTCGTATGCTGTCGATGAAGCGATCAAGATCATCAAGGCGCGGGCGAAAGCGAAATTCGATGAAACGATCGAGATCGCCATGAACCTCGGCGTCGATCCCAAGCACGCCGACCAGATGGTGCGCGGCGTGTGCAATTTGCCGAACGGCTCCGGCCGGACGGCGCGCGTTGCCGTGTTTGCCAAGGGCGCCAAGGCTGACGAAGCCAGGGCGGCCGGCGCCGATATCGTCGGCGCGGAAGACCTCGTTGAAATCGTCTCGAAGGGCACGATCAACTTCGATCGCTGCATCGCGACGCCCGACATGATGGGTCTCGTCGGCCGCTTAGGTAAAGTCTTGGGCCCGCGCGGCCTGATGCCAAACCCGCGCGTCGGGACAGTGACCATGGACGTTGTTGGTGCCGTCAAGGGAGCCAAGGGCGGCTCGGTCGAGTTTCGCGTCGAGAAGGCGGGCATCGTGCACGCAGGCGTCGGCAAGGCGAGCTTCACGGAGCAAGCGCTGGTCGAGAACATCAAAGCGTTTGTCGATGCCGTCGTGAAAGCGAAACCGCAAGGCTCGAAAGGCACGTACCTCAAGAAGGTGTCGGTGTCGTCCACCATGGGACCGGGCTTGAAGCTCGATCCGGCGACCGTTGCTTCGGGTCCCGTTATCTAAGGCAACACAAGAATTCCGGGGCGACCCGGAAAACCCCGGACCGGGGCGTCAATTCTCCGGTTCGGCACTGTCCGAGATTGTGGGTGTGAAGTGCGGCAATGCCG